>JBHPCZ010000141.1:0-7866 GCA_042573625.1 Thermodesulfobacteriota bacterium | reverse complement strand
TGGACACGGCGGAGTTTACGATCAAGGATAACGAGAGCGGTAACGAGGACGGCGGTGGTATCACGTTCACCATCGAGCTGTCCAACCCGGTGAGCGAGGAGACCAGTGTCGCGGTGTCCGCCGCGGACGGTACGGCGACCATTGCGGACAGTGACTACACGGCGCTGTCGGGAGTTGAGGTGATCTTTGCGGCCGGTTCCACCAGCGAGACGTTTGAAGTCTTGCCCACGGATGACTACAAGGTGGAGGGCGACGAGACGTTCACGGTGTCCCTGGGCGCGGTGACGAGCAGTTACGGGACTGTGACGGCATCGGCCGCCACCAAGACCGGTACGATCAACGACAACGTGGACACGGCGGAGTTTACGATCAAGGATAACGAAAGCGGTAACGAGGACGGCGGGCCTATTACCTTTACCATCGAGCTATCCAACCCGGTGGACGAGGCGACCAGTGTCGCGGTGTCCACCGCGGACGGTACGGCGACCGAGGCGGACAGCGATTACACGGCCCTGTCGGGAGTCGTGGTGAACTTTGCGGCCGGTGACACCAGTAAGACGTTTGAGGTCGTACCCACGTCCGACAGCACGGTGGAGGGCGACGAGACGTTCACGGTGTCCCTGGGCGCGGTGACGGGCGGTTACGGGCAGGTGACGGCATCGGCCGCCACCAAGACCGGTACGATCAACGACAACGTGGACACGGCGGAGTTTACGATCAAGGATAACGAGAGCGGTAACGAGGACGGCGGGCCGATTACCTTTACCATCGAACTGTCCAACCCGGTGAGCGAGGAGACCAAAGTTGCGGTGACATCCCAGACAGTATTAGACTGAACCACTCCGACCCAATATGCGGTACCAGGACCAGCATTATATGTGCCAGAATCCACAGGTGGAGCAGGAGCCGTCTGTATGTGAGTCCATTCCTTATAAGAATAACCTATATCAGGGACGGCGTTCACAGCACTGTTCGAACTCCCGTTATCGCCGATCTGCGGATTGGGATTTCCATTATGATTTATGGTTCCGCCGGTCCCCTCGATAAAATTCATGACCCAGATGCCATGATTGCCGATGGTAAATTCGGCATCAGCGACCTGAAGTGCATAATTAGTCGTCCACCAGGCTTGGATATCGTAATCACCCTTTACGGTCACGTTATACGTCCAGATGGCCGTGTCCCCATTTGTCTCGCTTTTCACCATATTCCCGGAATGAGCGGAAAAACCACCTGTTTTGGTCCAAGTGCCGGTTAAAACCGCGGACGTTTGTTCAAATGTCTCATCCGGTCCACCGCCGGTATGCTCAAATCTGATGGCGTCCGCGATTGTAGAGTTCGCGCCGGTGCCACTAGCTTTCAACGTCACCGTAACCGACGTGCCTGCCTGCAGGTGATATGTTCCGAGCGTGTTCCAAGTGCCACCAGGTGCAGTTTGATCTTTTGTCACTGTCGTATCCGTGGCGGTTGCAGCACCCCCGAAGCATAACAGAACAAGCAGGGCAGAAAAGAAGGCAATTGACAGAAACCACCACCGCCGCTGCCGTATATTCATCGACATTGGCGTGTTATGTGTAATGCTCGGCAACATATGATCTCTCCTTTAATGTAAAATTCATTTGCAATTTTACATATAATGCGGCTTCGCCGCTCTATTTATGAATCCGTGAAAAACCGGATTCATTCCGTTTAGGTGTTTATATTTTAAATGTTAGGTTATATTTTTTTCCTTCTTCCAACGATGTATAAAAAACAGTTGATAAGAATTCCCTTTTAAAGAACAAATCAGGAAAAATTTGCGGTTGTGTGAGGCAGCAGAGTGTCCACCAATATATAGTGTGATCAGGTTCCACACATCAACTAGAATGCGGAAAATCCACCAATGGAATTGATATTGCCGATAATAGGCATTATGTCAAGAAGGCATTTTTACCAAACATACTGTAAATACCCGAAATTTGGAAAAAAGAAACACCGCAGGCCCACGTTCTTGGCTTATAAAAAGTGGTATTTCAACACTGTTACTTTCATCATCTTTGTCCGGTGGCGATTAGGGTCCCCCCCATCCTCGATCACAAATCCGGAGCCTTGTTTTTTCTTATCGATGATTACATATTGCCCCCAATTCTTGAGGCACATCGGTTATATCACCGCCCGATTTGGACATCCCCCAACATTCGACCGCCCCGTCGATTTTTACGGCACAGGTATTGTTATAACCTGCACTGACTTTGGCATAGGATCCCTCACGGGAGAACGTGCCATCACCGTTACAGTGGACATCGTTATTACCGGATGCCTTGCAGTGTTTATTTTCCCCCCAGCATACAATCTTATTATCCGGTGTAATGCCACAGGCGTGCCTTTCGCCCACGGTTATGGATACAAATGCTGTTTCATGTCCCTTATCAGGACCGTTATACAAAAGGCATTCGTCGCAGATCGACCCCCAGCAATCTATTTTAGTGTCATTTTTTTTCAGTCCGCAAATACTTTGATATTTTACTTTCATCTGCCCGTAGTCCACTTCCGCCCAGTAACCATCATCTGAACCGGCATCCTCTGGTGCGCCTTCCGGAACATTTAGATAATTACCATATCCCCTCAGTCCACTTCCCCAGCACATTACATGCTCATTATCTCCATCGCTTAACAGCAGGCAGGCATGATTATATCCGGCCCCAATATATAAGGGGGTATAATCGGTGGTGCTCGATATATTCACTTTGGCTTCCGTATCGCCCCAGCATATAAATGAATGACTGTCTCGATAGACGGCACAGGTATTGGTAGGCCCAGCGCTCACCTGTTTAAAAAATCCCGGATGTACGTTTGAATCTCTGCAGTTATCATAAATATCACGGTTTGAAGACTGACAGGATGTATTCTTTCCCCAGCAGACGACATCTCCTTCATGTTGATTGACGCTGCCTTCTGCATCACCTTCGCCTCCTGCAACAACCCCGCAGGTGTGATTCATGCCGGCATCGATTTGTTTAAACACGAATGGTTTCCCTTTCGCGTCTTTCGGTATTGATGTCTGGCCAAAAGAATTATCACCCCAGCATATAACAGTCCCATCGATCTTGAGTGCACATGCGTGAAAATGCCCCACAGTAACATCCGGCAGCGCGTCAATATCAACTACCCCATTACAGTTGTTGTCTATACCGTCACACGGGTCCTCAACAGCATCGGGATGAACGCCTGCAACTTGGTCATTACAGTCGTAACCGCCACACGTTGCGTAACCGTCTCCATCTTTATCAAACCCTTCATCAATTTCTCCATTACAGTCGTTGTCCAGGCCGTCGCAGATTTCTTCAGCATTGGGATAGACGGCATTATTTTTGTCATCACAGTCTTTTTGACATATTGAATAACCATCTCGGTCTTCATCAAATCCATCATCAATTTCTCCATTGCATTCGTTGTCCAGACCGTCGCAGACCTCCCAGGCGTTTGGATTGATCTCGGAATTGCCGTCATCACAATCGCCTTGCCACCTTTCATAATTGTCTTTGTCCTTGTCAAATCCCTCATCCACTTTTCCATCGCAATTGTTATCCAAATTATCGTACGCTTCTTTGGCATTGGGATGGACGGCACCGTTTTTATCATTACAATCTCCCCGGCATATTGCATACCCGTCTGCATCTTCGTCGAATCCCTCATCGACTTCGCAATCACAATCATTGTCTATGCCATCACAAATTTCCTCAGCATTCGAATTAACAGCAGGGTTTGAGTCTTCACAGTCATTATAATTCATGGACTGATCATTGTCTTCGTCACTAACATCGTGTACGCAACGGGCATACAGATACCAGTTATGATAATTCGGCTTATCTTTCAGGTAATTATAATTGCCGGATTTATCTTCAAAATATACAACCGCCTTTATTGTTCCCCTTCGGGATTGAATTTCCTTCAATGTTTGTGTCCAATATTTTCCCCTGTGCGGCCAATTTTTTGAGACAGGGTTGCCGGCACTTGAGTTGCAGCGCGTATAGCCTTTGTCAATATATTCACACCCCTCAAGAAGGCTCTCATACTCTTTTTCCGTCGGTAGTCGCCATTCCTTTAAACCGCCATCTTCCAACGCAGAACAATATTCCTTCCCCCCTTCCCAACTGCGCCATGCGGATCTTTCCCTCTGCCACACAATGTTTGATTTAACATCTACCAAATCTTTATTGTACAGCTGATGAATACATTTAGGGGATGGATCATTCCGCCCGTGAGAAGAATGTGAATTATTAGATGCGGTGTATCCCACAAGTGATGAAAAAATGATCGCAACAAAAACAGCCACAAAAAAAGTTGACTTTATTAGCTTGTTGAATTCATACGTCCCACTGGTCTTTATTGTTATTTTCATCGTTTTTTTCTTTCCTTTCAAAGGATCTCCTCACATTTGGCACTGCCATATTCGCAAATTGGCAATGTATCTGACAAATTTCACTATCTTTTTGACCCTGCAGACTTACCCAGGCAATCGAAAAATGCCAAACCCATTAACTGAATGAACGATGATATCATTTTTCAAACAACCAAAACACGTAATTGTCTGATACTTGAACCTAAGTTGAGCGATTGCCGAGTTTTCCGAATATGCAAGGCATGAGGGCCGGCGAAAAAAGACTCAGGCAGATTACCAAATATCCTGTGTTTTGGAGCCGGTGCTGAGTCCGAAGGAATTCCGGAAAAATTGGGCAAGGTTGATACAAAAAAAATTATGAGGTTGACCCACTTACTTGTGTCAAGTGCCAAGGGTTGATGCGGGTAATTACCTTCATAGAAAATGAGGATGTCATCAAAAAAATCCTTAAACACTTGGGGCTGTGGGATATAAAAAGAAAGCCTCGGCCTCTTGCCAATGTTTACCCGCCTCTGGAGGGCCCCGCCCATCGACTTTTCCACGCATATGACGAGCAGCCGGGAACCCAGTGCGGATGATTACATCAGGAACTCTGATTATCATACCGAAGCCTACTTTTAAAAAAATCTTGAGCGGGAAGACAGGCTTCTTATATTCAAAATCCACTATTTCCAACCGATATTAAGCTAATTGCCGGATTGACATTACGATCTTCATTCTGTATTTGGGTCTATATTGGATGGAGTCGTTTGAGGCTTGCTGCCGCATCACTATCGGCACAATATGTTGCTACTCATCCCCAGCCGTCACAAAACATTAACAATCTCAGTTTTTTTGCTTTTAAAAGGGGATTCTTCTCCTTTATCCTTTGATTGATTCCTTCAATATCAAATTCAAGATACCATGCCATAATCACAACTACAGCTGAATTAAATATATATTGCAAGTATTTCAATTTCAGGATTATTGCAGATATCGTATAATAGTCATTGTTAAACTCAATAAATCCTGTTTTTGACTATTTTAAAATCATCTTTTCATAGCTACGATTTGATTGTGTTAACTCGATCTATCAGTTCCAGAGCAGATGCCAGGATTGTTCCCTTGAACTTGATGTTTAGGGCGGCCTTGAGCATGTCCATATGAATCCCTCTGTTGAGTTTGGCAAGAATAGAGAGGGCGGCAAGGGCCCAGTCACCGGTCTTGATTTTCTGGGCCTTGAAATCCGCCTGATGCAGTGTTGCGTTGCTGGTCGGTACCTCTATGCCCGAGACCTGGATGATGGTAGCATCCTGATCAAGATGATCAAAGAGATATCTTCGGCGATCCACCCCTTCCTGGCTCAGAACCAGGATTATATTAGGTCTGTCAATTCCGGTAAAATCGATCTCTTCTGGAGACAGAATGACCTCACTTATGGACGGGCCTCTGAGTACGGTAATATCGTAATCATTCTTCTGCGTCACGTTTACGCCGGCAGTAAGGCCGGCAAGGCACAGAATCTCACCGGCGGTGATAATGCGTTGTCCGGCGCTGCCCAGAATAACGACTTCCTGTCTGACCCGTGTTGGTGGATCGAATATCGCTTCAATACAGGCCGGTGGGGGAATCGGTATTTTCCCGGCGGCCAGTTCACGATAATGGCGACCGTATTCCTCCTTAATGTTTTCAGTGACCGGACCTTTTGCGGGCGGTAGTTCGGCGATTGATTGCTCAATTATTTTCGGCGTCAGACGATTGCGTTTCGTATACCGCCCGGGACATACGCCCCAGATGTCGATAATGGAAAAACCTTCAAAACGGATCGCTTTTTCCATCTCTTCTGATAGATCTTTCTCATAGCTGGAACACCGGCTCACATAGGCGGCACCTGCGGAAAATGACACACGGCAGAGATCCATCGGATGCTCAAGCCGGTTAAGAAAACCGGATCCCACCTGAGCATCTTGGGGGGTGGTTACGGAAAACTGACCGCCGGTCATACCAAAGTTGAAGTTGTTTAATACCAGAAGGGTTATGTCGAGGTTTCGGCGACATGCCGCAAGAAGGTGTGCCCCCCCGATACCCAGACCGCCATCTCCCATGATGACAAGAACGTTTAACTCAGGTCGGGCCAGTTTGAGGCCGGCTGCATACGTCAGTGCTCGGCCATGAAGGCCGTGAAAGGCGTGGGTGTGGAAAAACGTGTCAAAAAGTCCTGAGCATCCGATGTCGCTGACAATAGCGATTTGATTGCCTTTGAGATCCATATTCTGAAAAGTTGCGTCAAGGGCCCGGGCAACGCGTTCATGGGCACACCCAGGGCAGAAGATCGGTGGCCGGCTTTTATTTAAAAGGCTATGCATGGACAATTGCCTCCTCGATCTGTTGCGGTGTGATCAGCCTGCCGTCCATCCGACCCAGAAAATCGATTTTGGTGTTCGGAAGGATACGTTCGACCTCTCGGATATACTGACCGAGGTTCATTTCCACGACAATGACGCGTTTGAAATTTTGCGCTGTTTCCCTGATCAATTTCTCGGGTACCGGCCAGAGGGTTTTTAAAACAAGAAGAGATATGGGTTTTTCATTTTCTTTCTGATCCTTGAAAACCGCTTTTGTCGCCCGGGCGCTGACGCCGTAGGAAATAACAAGGGTATCGGCTTCAGGTCCCATATATGTTTCATAAAAAGAGAATCGTTCAACAGCGGACAGCAGTTTTCTGTTCAGCCGGTTTTGATTTTGTGAAATTTCTTCAGGGTCAGTGGTAATGTAGCCGTCCGGACCGTGGGTCGAAGAGGTCTGGCGGACAAGTGCTTCCCCGCCGATGGGTAAAAAGTAAGGGACCCCGAGATCGTTCACTGCGCCAAAGGGAAGAGGGGGGGTGTCGGGAGGTGGTGCCGCGCGTTCTTTTATTTGAGGAACGGCGAGCGCGTCCATGTCTATGCTCTCCCGGGTCATCGCAATCTCTTTGTTCGAAGCGATGAATACCGGGCATCTGAATTCTTCGGCAAGATTAAAGGCCTCTGTGGTTAATTTATAGCAGTCCTTTACGTCCACCGGGGCCAGAACAATGACCGGCAGCCCACCGCTGTTTCCCCAGCGGAGAAAATGTATGTCGCCGTCCGCACCACGGGTGGCGGAGCCGGTGGAAGGCCCCAGTCTCTGTACATCGACAATCACGATGGGTATATCGCTTCCGATGGCAAAGGAAATATGTTCGCTGTACAGGCTGATGCCTGGCCCGGATGTCGCCGTCATCGCCTTCACCCCCGCCATAGAGGCCCCCAGACAGTATCCGATGGAAGCGATTTCATCTTCACCTTGCAGGCAGATACCGCCCAGCGGCGGCAAGCGCTCGAGCATGTTTGTAAAAATTGTCGTTGCCGGCGTAATCGGGTATCCGGCGAAGAAGCGGCAGCCGGAGGCGATTGCGCCCAGAGCGATCGCTTCGTTTCCTTCCATCAGACAGAGGGTCAATCTTATCAACTATTTTATCTCCAACC
>JBHPCZ010000140.1:0-7879 GCA_042573625.1 Thermodesulfobacteriota bacterium | reverse complement strand
TTCGGGGTTCAGGGTTCGGGGTTCGGGGTTCAGAGTTCAGGGTTCGGGGTTCAGGGCTCAGGGTTCGGGGTTCAGAGTTCAGGGTTCAGGGTTCAGGGTTCAGGGTTCAGGGTTCAGAGATATTGTTGGATGAATGATATGCTATAATTGTTTGAATTTCAAATATTATATCGCCATGTACATCTACGTGAGAATCTGATATGATAGAAGCATGTCAGAAACCAGGCGAAAAAACTCCGGGCAGCAAAAAAAGGCACTCTTGACGGCAGTGGTCGCGAACCAGGCAGGAGAAATTTTTGAGCTTGAAGGATATGCTGCCGTGGGCATGGCCGGATCGGCATTGGTTCCGTTGACACTGGATGAAACCATCAATATGCCCCATGGCGGGGAACTCATGCTGATGCCGGACAGAAGGCCTATCCTGTACCATTTGGACAGGAAACGGCTCGAAATCCTGAAGGACAATCCATATGCATCCGGCGAACCTGTATTTCCGGTTGCCGCCTTCAACTCGCCCGGATATGTCATTTCCCATGTCAGTGCGTACAAGGAATTCTCATCTTCCGCTCATCTTCCGCTTTTTTCTTACGGGGCTGTCGGTTGGCACCAGGGGAAATTTCGATCTGCCGCCATATCTGTGGACAGGGAAAGACGCCAGGACCTGAGACTGATGAAGCCGGAAAAAATCAAAGCCGGTGTACAGCGCGTGAAAAAGAGAATGCCGGACAACCGGCTGAGGGTACACATGGAAAGATGTGCCCTGGAATATGGGTGCCCGGCAGCGAAGAATTTCTTTTTGGGAAGATATGAAGCACCGCTGCCAACGGCAAAAAACTGCAACGCAAGATGCCTGGGGTGCCTGTCGCTTCAGAAGGATAAAGAGATCCCCATCTCCCAGGAGCGAATTTCTTTTACGCCAACGCCTGAAGAAATTGCGGAAGTGGCCCTGGAACATATACGACGGGTTAGACGAAGCATCGTCAGCTTCGGGCAGGGTTGCGAAGGCGACCCCCTGCTTGCAGCAGACGTTATCGCACCGGCCGTAAAAATGATCCGTGCCGCCACTCAAAAAGGCACCATAAACATGAACACCAACGCAAGCAGGCCTGAAATACTGGAAAACCTTTTTGATGAAGGTCTTGACAGCATCCGGGTCAGTCTAAACAGTGTCCGGAAAAAATGCTACGATGCATATTTTCAACCGCAGGGTTACGGTTTTTCAGATGTGATAAAAAGCATTGAAATTGCCCTTGATTGTAAAAAATTTGTTTCCATAAACTACCTGAACAGTCCCGGGTTTACCGACACACCCGAAGAACTGAAGGCCCTGACCGCATTTGTCAAAAAATACCCGATAAACATGATCCAGTGGCGAAACCTGAATTTTGATCCGATAAAATACTGGAACGTGATGAATGAAGCCGCAAAAAATGGGAGGTCGATAGGTATGAAGAACCTTCTTCAGCGGGTTCGAAAAGCTTTTCCGGAGTTGCTGCACGGTTATTTTAACCCGCCCAAGGAAAAATTCAAGAATTAGCCGCCCCGGTTAAATCGGCTTCGCCCCGATGAAATAGGCTTTGCATTTCATTGGACAGGCATTTAACAGGGCAGACACACACAGACATACACGGACAAATAGCTCAGGAGCCAGGAAGATTTCTTTTCTCAACCACTCCATGAATAATTCTATTTTAAATCGTGTAAACTCGAATATAAGGGGTCGTAAGATAGAACAGAGGCTTATATTTAAAAGATCTTCGTCTAATAACTGGAATTCACTCTCGATAAAATCAATTTATCATGCGTCTGTTTTTTCTAACGATCCCTAATATCCTCAAACAGTACACGGTTTAAAATAGAATCATCCATTACGCTAAAGGCGAGAGCCGTTTTTATCCTGCCAGAGCTTGCCCTGTTCAATGCAAAGCCCGTTTAAGCGGGATCGAAAAGTCAATTTTCGTCTGTGTGGGTCTGCCTGCCCTGTTAAATCTGGAAGCCATTTAACCGGGGTGGCTAAAATAAGAAAGCGTTTTACCATGAGATGGATCGAAGCCAAAGTCATATTCGATTTTGAGAACAAGGAGCTGGCCGCCGACCTGATTTCAAATGTATTCCATGAGTTCGGACTGCAGGGGGTCGTAATTGAAGCGCCGGAAGGTTTCGGGGGAGACGACTGGGCCGATGACGCAGGGGCTCTTCCGGAACATGATGCGGTGACCGGATATTTTCCCGAAGACCAAAAAGCAGAGCGAAGATGCCGGACGCTTGAAGAACGGCTTAAAAAGCTGGAAGCGGAAATCGGTATAACCTGTCACGTTTATTATTCACTTATCGATGAGGTCGACTGGTCTGAATCGTGGAAGGCCTATTTCTGGCCTGAAAAAGTCGGCGCGGCGATTGTGATCAAACCGACCTGGCGGGAGTATATTGTTGCCGAAGATGAAACGGTGCTGGAAATCGATCCGGGCATGGCCTTTGGTACCGGGACTCACGCCACGACAGCAATGTGCATAGAATTAATAGAAGCCTATCTGAGAAAAGGGGATTCGTTTCTGGATGTCGGGACCGGCTCCGGCGTACTGATGATCGCCGCTGCAAAGCTGGGTGCGAAAACGGTGTGTGGAATAGACAATGACGAAGACGCCCTGAGTGTTGCCGAAAAAAATATGGAGCAGAATCGGATAGAAAAAGAAACGTTCAGGCTCTTGAACAGTCATCTGGTGGACGGGATCACCGAACGGTTTGATCTGGTTGCTGCAAACATATCAACAAAGGCCGTCATAATTCTTATAGATGATGTCAAAAAGGTGCTAACAGATAATGGCATATTTATCTGTGCGGGCATGATTATGGATGACAAAGATTCGGTGATAGAAAAGATTGAAAATCAAGGTTTTGATATCCTGGAGGTTCGAACAAAAGAAGAGTGGGTTGCTGTTGCGGGAAAGCTGCAGAAAAATTTATTAATACCATAAGTCGTCCGCTGATGGTCCAAACTATGCTGTGCAGATGAGAGGGTGAATTGATAGGTTTTGAAACAGCTTATAATCACTTTTTTCTCTCGCCCGCTCACTGCGTTCGCTTGAGCCCACAGAGGTCGCAGAGATAAAAATTGTCTTGAGAACAAGTTGTGTGAAAAGCACAATCTGATCAACACCCAAAAGAGATCGCATTTGATCAGAATCCTCCCCTCAAGGATTCTGATCAAGAAACTCAGCGCGCTCTGTGAACTCTGCTTGCCCCGTAGGTCCGGAAGATCGTACTGGGGTGAGAGATTAATAAAAGACCCTTTCAGGGGCGGTTGTTCTATTTTAACGTAAAGTTCACACGGCTTTTCATCGCATTCGTATCATCTTCCGATAAAAGCGATTTGGGCTCTAAAATAAAAATCCGTTTCGGCTCAACTTTTTCACTTTTGAGTATATAATCCTGAACACCAAAGGCCCTTTTGTGTGCCAGGAGCCGAAGATCGTCATCCGCAATCTGAATATTCGTAATCAGGAGTTTTTCCATTTCGGCAGGTGAAAGTTCTTTGATCTGCCCCTGCGAATTCCTTGGTTTCGTGAAATCCGCGGATTCATAGGCCTGTTTTATGTAAACATCCTTCTCTTCCGGCGTGACAACAATTTGATCGATCGATACAGATTCAATCCCCTTTTCCACCATGTTTTTCCGTTTCTCTGTTTTTAAAAGGTGATTCAGCCGGCGATATCTGAGGGTGTCACGATCCTTTTCCGGGTCTGCGCTCCCGACAATATCGAGCTGAAGCGAAGGCCGCTCATAGAGCGCCGTGATCAGCGTATCCAGTTTTTCCTTTGAGGCGTCATTGATTTCGATGCTTCCGTACTCAAACTCGATGAAACTCAGCTCTTCACCGCCGCCGAACACTGAAGCGAGGGCCGAAAACGGTGAAGTAGCGATCTTGCTGACAAGATTGGTAAACACCGTTAGAACAAGCTTGCTGATATTGAACTCGGGATTATTGAGGTTTCCTTCAACGGGAAAATCCAATTCGATTCTGCCATTCCTGTCTTTGAGAAGAGAAATGGCAAGGCGGACCGGGAGAGATGTTGCATCGGGGCTGTCCACTTTATCTCCCAGCGTCAGCTGATCAAGAAAGATTCGGTTGCTGCCTTGAAGCTTCTGTTCAATCAGTTTGTAATCCAGCTCCAGAGTGAGGCTTCCCTTTTGAATAATATAGCCGATGTACTTGCCGGAATACGGTGAAAACGGGCTGAGCTGGATATCCTTGAAAACCATTCTCATATCAGCGAACAGGCTTTCGCTCAACGGATTGATTTTTCCGGTAATCTCCAGCGGGGACGAGGTGCCGCTCACCCCCTTGAGATAAACGTCCGCCCGTGAGCGGTTGTCCGAAGAAAGGTTTGAAATCCTGCCGCCGAGCTCCAAAAGGTCGGTCTCGAAGTTCGGCCGGGTCAGTCGATCCACAAAGTGGATCGCGCCGTTTTGCAGCGTTACAGTGTGTATGTTGATCTCGGGCAAAGGCGATGTCTTTAATTCTTTTGTTACATCCTCTGATCGGCCGGGTTCAGGTTTGTCTTCAAATTTATCCCATGGAATAACGGTATTGACATTCACAGATCCGTCAGGGTTGATAATGAGCTGGGTGTAGTGACCGGTCAGTGCCACGTTGTCTATGTTTATCCGCAAGGGGTGGCTGTGGACATCCATTCCGGACAGGTACAGAGATTCCCATTTAACAAAATCATTACCCTTTTGCTTGCCCTTGGATGCGAAAGCATTGATGAAAGTGTTGCCTTGGTAATGAAGCGTCGGTTTGCTCTCTTCCAGAAAAGAAAAGTTGAGACGGCCGGTTGCATTGAAATTTCCATCTGTTACAACGAGCCTGACGATCTCGGTAAAATACGGCTGCACGGCGCGAATATCGACACCGTTCACCAAAACTTCAAGGTCTGCGGAAAGCGGCTGAATCGATATGGGACCATGGAATGCAAGCTTTCCTTTCTTATTCAACCGCGCAGTGACGGCGGTATTCCCTTTTGCGGTTTTTTTCGTGGAAAGATTTTCCGCGTTGAGCGACACCTGGTCCAGGACGATGTCCACGGGTTCCGGAGGCATTCGATCATTGAATTTTACGGTATAATTTTTCAGCAACAGGCTTTTCAGATCCGCCTGCCACGGTTTTAACAATTCGGGTTCTTCTGTTTGTGGCTTCGATGCCGTTGGTTTCGACGGTAGTACAACCATACTTTCAAGATTCAGAACCCCTTCGGCGGACCGACGGCAGATCAGCAATCCATCCTCCGAGGACAGATGGCCGACAGTGAGCGTCCGGGCCGTTACATCCATTTTAGTGTTTTCAACGGAAAGTTTAGGCAGAATGAAAAATGCTTCCCGGTTCGCAGGGTCTTCTAATTTCAGGGCGCTCAGAGAAAGAGATGCTTGGAAAAGGTTGATGGCCGGACCGGATGTCGTGCTGTGATATCGGTATCGGGTTTTAAAGCCGATCGAGCCCTCGGAGACGTTAAATTTAATATAATCCCGGTAATAGGTTTCGTAATTTTTCAGCATCGTTCCATTTAAGGTGATGACACCTTCTGTGCTCAAAGGATTGAGAGAAAATCGGCCTTCGCTGTCTATTTTTTCACCCTTTCCGGTTTTTACGGAAAGTTTGAATGTCGAATGCTTGTCCGGCTGACTGGTGAAATGATCCATGGTAAACTCAAACGAGTTCAGGTTTGTCGTGAACGACGGTTTATGAGACAGGTCGAAAAAATCGATCGTTCCGTTTGAAATCTTTATCGTATTGATAAAAAATCGGATGAGTTTCGACGTTTCCGTTTCTTTTTTTTCTTTGTTTACAAGATCATCAAAATTGAACCCGCCTTTTTCGTTCCGGACAATACGAAAATAGGGTTTGTTGATATCAAACGTTTTGAGGACCAACGCCCTTTTAACCACCGAGGAAAGCTGCACATCGAAAAAAAGCGCATCAAGAGATACAAACGGCTTTCCATCCGTATCTTCAACCGACACCCCCTCGAGGCGAACGGTAAACGTATAGGGGTTGATCTTCACGCCCAGAACCCGAGCGTCTCGATGTAATGCCGACGAGAGTTTGTCCGCCAAAATGGATTTGACGATAGACGGCAATACAAGAAAACCGATGACGGTATAGAACAGAAACGCAATCAACACCCCCAACAGTATTTTTTGCATTCGAGATAAGCGCTTCTGTTTGCTGGAATGTGGCAAGGTTTTTCCTTCCGTTTTTCAAAAGGGTTCAACGCCACTCGCAAAAGAGGCGTTTATAAAAAATAAAAAGCCTTCCTTTGCAGGCGGGCTTTTTATTGTGCAGTGCTAAGATTTCAGATTTTTTTTAAAGAAACCGGGTCACTTTTCCAAAGTCATCTGAATGTAATGGCAGGGGCATTCCTTGGCGCAGAGGCCGCATCCCTTGCAAAAATCGAGGTCAAATTCGAATTTTCCGGTTGTCGGTGATATCTGAACGGCGTTGTCCGGACAGTACATATAGCAATTCTGACACATATAACAGAGTCCGCAGCTGAAACAGCGTTCCGACTCTTTGATAATCTCTTCGCGATCAAAAGGTGGGTATATTTCCTTGAAATTCTTCAGGCGCCGGTGAATCGACACCGCTTCCTTGGAAAATCGTTTCGATTTTTCATAGTAATAGGTATTGAGATCCTTGGAATAGAGCACCGGGGGCTGTGCCAGGCGACTTTGCACATTTCCGTCGATGTAGTCTTCGATGGCGGTAGCGGCGCGCAGGCCCTGACCGATGGCGGCCGCAACGGTTTCCAGACCGGTCACCGCGTCGCCGCCGGCGAATACGCCGTCCATACTGGTCATCAGATCTTCGTTGGTGGAAATCCACTGGTTGTCCATTTTATGAATTTCGATGCCGTCGTAATCCACCGCCTGGCCGGTTGCCATGATGACCGTGTCCGACGGGTAGACCGATTCCGATCCTCCAATGGGTACCGGCCGGGCCCGACCGCTGGCATCCGGTTCCTTGAGTTCCATCTGGACGCACAGGATACCGATTACCCGGTCGTCATCGGTCAGGATTTTTACCGGGTTGGTGTGATAACGGAACATAATGCGCTCTTCCAGGGCCTCGTCGATCTCGGCTTTGATGGCCGGCATCTCCATCCGGGTCCGCCGATAGAATACACTGACGTTGGCGCCCAGTCGTTTGGCCACACGGGCACAGTCCATGGCCGTGTTGCCGCCGCCGATGACCACCACATCCTTGCCGATATCCACCCATTTACCGCTGTTAACCTCCTTTAAAAAATCCACACCGGTAAAGACGTTCTGGGTATCTTTCCCGGCAACATCGATAGATAAACCTTTCTGGGCACCGGGACCCAGAAAGACCGAATCATAATGCTGGGTCAATTGATCCAGAGGGATGTTGACCCCCACCTTTACATTGTATTCTATCTCAATACCGAGCTTGAGTATGTTTTCGATTTCCTGTTTCAGGACATAATTCGGCAGTCGATAGGGCGGAATGCCGAAACGCATCATACCGCCGGGCTCGCTGGCGGCTTCAAATATCTTTACCTGAAATCCCCGCTTGGCCAGATGAAAGGCACAGGAAAGTCCGGCCGGTCCGGAACCGACCACGGCCACTTTCTCTTTTCTTGCGGCAATGAGTTTTTTGTGTTCCAGGTTCTGTTCCAGTCCGTAGTCTCCCACGGCACGTTCCGCGCTGTTGATGGCCAGCGGCGAATCAAAGTCCCGGCGATTACACCCCCCTTCGCAGGGATGGGGACACACCCTGCCGCAGGTTGCCGGCAGGGGATTGGTTCGGGTCAACACATGCCAGGCTTGTTCATAATCATTTTTCTCCGCCAAGACCCTTAAG
>JBHPCZ010000013.1:0-45423 GCA_042573625.1 Thermodesulfobacteriota bacterium | reverse complement strand
CCCTGATGCCATGCTATCACAGGCCTTAAAAGTTTCCCTCAACTGGTTCGGCCACCAGTCCCGGTTCGACGTGCCACCGCCGGCAATGGGTTTGCTTGTCCTGCCCGTTACCGGGCACTTGCTATCTTCAGTCATAAAGTTACCTCCTTTCGTTGTCTGAACTTAGGCACCGTGCTGCTATGAACATCGTGCTTTGGTGCCCAACTATCTAACTTCAATAGAAATAAAATATTATATGATAACGATTATCAATTAATGGCAAAAAAATATATTAAACTTTTTCTGCCATACAATTGCTGCATATACCGAAAAAGTCCAACCTATGATTCAGAATTTTAAAATTAGTCTCTAGCGCGACCTCTTTTTTCATTTCATCCAGGCTATCCAGGTCTGGGGCGACAATTTTTTTACACTTGATACAGATGACGTGTGGATGGGGGTTAGGCTTGTTTCCATCATATCGGTTGCTCCCATCCGGGAACCCTAACTGAAGAACTTCACCAAATGATTTAATTAATACAATATTTCTGTATACAGTGGCAAGACTCATTGTCGGAAAGTCTTTTTTAATCTGGACATGGATATTTTCAACACTGGGATGGCCGTCACTTTTGGCAAGAATTTTAACGATAGCCAGCCGTTGAGGCGTTATCTTGTGTCCATTATCCCTTAATTTTTGGATGATGATTTCAAATCTTTTTTTTTGGTCTGCCAACTGAGAGCATCTTGTTCTAAATAATAATTATTATCAATTAATATTGGTTTTCTTTTCAGTCAACTCCTATTTCAATCGTTCACATATGATAACTTCATTGGTTAATTTGTATCAATTTTAATCTGTTCAATAAGGGTATGATTGTTGGGTCGTAAAATTTTTAACTGTACCCATGACTTCATCTGCCAGTAGCCTTTTTTAGACGAATCGAAAAGTTACGAATACTTGCATTATCCTCGATTCGAGAGGTTCTCAAAGATACTGGCGGTATCCTCTCTACACCGCTAAAAACCTTTGCCAACAGTCCTGTATCAAGATGATACCATAACCTCCACGCACTACCTGCCATAATCCGAACTCAGGTCAGATGAGAATTCAGTGCAGATTGAAATCGATATTCCGCATTATATAACAAGGGAAGCAGGCGCAAGATGTCGGGCTACTTCAGATAGAGCGCCGGTTTCAGATTTGTCTCAAAATATCACACAGGAAACTGGTATTGCAATATGTAATGACGGTCACATAACAACCAGTCTGAGGGAAACTTTTAAGGCCTGTGATAGCATGGCATCAGGGGAAAATATCAACCACATCAAAAACCGGTGATATGTCTGACTTGGCCCTGATTGCATATAACTGCTATATCGCCGCGTTATCAGGAATCAGGTTTATCCGTGGTTTCAGGTTTTTTGAGTATTTCATCGGGTGGGAGCATAATTTTTTTAGCTTTCCAGTCGGATAGATAAAAAGCATATTTGTTTTCCGAAGAGACGGCAGGGTAATGGGTGTCATCCTTGTCGGCTTTGGAGAATATTGACAAGGTATAGTCCTGTGCGCCCTTGAGTAAGAGGGTGTGAACAGGATTTGTTAGATCGGTTTTCTTTTTATCATAGATGTATTTGTCGCATTTCAGGTTGGAAAGAGCGGCGAGCATATCGCGCAGTTTGGATTCATCAACTTGTTCACCGCCCGGACCCTGCCAGTACGTTTCGGTTTTCGAAGGCGCGGGGATTTGGGGCTCATTTTTTTGTTCGGCGGCGATTTTTACGGGAACCTGCATGCGGGTTAAGCGCATTGATTGTCGGTCGCGAACGATGCGGATCTCATGGATATCTTCCGGTTTAAATGAAAAGACGGTTTTATTCCTGAGATTGTCCACGGTCTGATCAAATTTTTGCCTGAAGTTCTGCCGGGCGTGATAGACCCGGTGGTCTTTATCGATCTTCACAAAGGTGTGGCGAAAGGAAGAAGCAGCCTTGCCCACATCAAATTTCCGGAGGAGTGTTTCTTTCCGCCAGGCTTTGACAATAATTTTCTCGTCGTCACCCAGGCCGTAGCGGTCGTAGTTTTTTGATTCCGAAACCAGCGCCGTAAGGGTGAGGGTATCGATGGCCTGCAGCATCTCTTTGACCCGATCCATATCTGCCGGATATTTCTGCGGCAGTACCTGCCATTGTTTACCGATTTTTTCCAGTATAATGGAGCTGCCGGTTTTAGAGATTTCAATTTTTGAAATATCCGCTTTGGGAACATCGGGAAGATCAGGCAAGCGGTAGTGGGTTTTATCCGGATTGCGCAGAATCAGATACAGAGAAAGCGCTGCAATTAAGACAACAAGTATGACGTATTCTTTTTTAAATGTCATGGATGCTGATTACAGTTTTTAGAGAGAAATTCTGGGTTGATCGTTCATATTATAACTGAGAGTTCTTTCCATAATCCAGGCAGATACTGGATGCCCGATTCCGGATACCGGGTTTAAGGCCAATATTTATTCAAGCCATCCAGCATCGAGTATCCAGCATCAGGTATCTGGAGGGAAGTACAAAAAACTTCCTTTGAATATTCGCCATTTAGAAAAAATTTTTCCATTTTATCCCTTTTGAAACATCATCTGGATGCGTTTCTTTCGGGAACGCCTACGGAGCCAGACCGCGAGTCCGAAAAGAACGGTCAGCATTGGCAGCCCGGCAATATTAAAGGATTTTATAATTGTCTTTATTCCAGAATCGGTATCATCCAGCGGGTTGAGGTGCTGTTCTTTGCTTCGCAATACGGCAATGTCTTCCCGGCCATTCAAGAAGTCGATGATGTTTAAAATAAACAGAGTGTTTGGGTCTCTGCCTTCCGTGTCCAGAATATTGTCTTTGAGCATGTCAGCCGATGCCATTAGAAAAATCTTTCCGGGCTTGCCCTTGGAGAGGAAGGCTTCCTCGCCTTTTATTTTGGACAGGTCGATATCGGGCTTTGGGTCAGCTGTGTTTTCAGCACCTGTTTTTTTGTCTTCATTTTTGACCGATTTTTTCTCTGGGATGGGTTTCCCATTAAAATAACTCGTAAATTCGCCTTCCAGAACATATGCCAACGGCAGGCTTTCCTGCTCATCCGATGACTCCGGGGGGCGGATCAAGATTGGATTGAGATCGATCCTGCCGCTCATTTCCCAGGATTTTTCCGAGGAAGAAAAGAGTTTGTGGGCTGCAATGCCGTTTTTCTTAGTCTGCTGTGCGTCAACATCCAGGGGGGAGATTTTTATCGCAACCAATCCCTTGATATGTTTCATAAATTTAAGATTTTTGTTGATGAAGCGGTTTTTGATTAACGGCGCGAAATAGATATTCCGTTCTCCACCTCCGAATTGTTGGGGAATTCTCTGTTTAAAGCAGTTTTCGTCCATGACGAATGATTTTCTGGCGCGAATACCGTAATGCTCCAGCAGTTTTTCGAGCCCTGTATTCAAGGGAACAAAGCTGGGTTGCCGGGCGCCACCAAACTGCATGCCTGCCTGCTGGGGCGGCATGACTTCGTTGAAGGTGTCCAGAAACAGGGCCAGGCTTTTCCCCTGCATTAAAAACTGATCGATTTGAAACAGTTCGGTGTCGCTAAAGGTTTCCGCGGGTCGTGGAATAACCAGGCAATTAATACCGGCTGGAATGTCGCCTTCTTTCAGATCGACATCTTTAATAGAGTAGTTTTTCGAAATTAAAGTCCGGAAAACGTTTACATTGTCCTGGACCCGTTGTCCAGTGGGGTCGGGTGGAGATTTGCCCGCAACATCAAATGTGCCGTGGCTGGCGAGGACACCCAATTTTTCGTTAATATCGATCAGGGATTCAATGCTGTCGTTGATGACTTCTTCCAGTTGATGGATATCCGTCAACTCATATTGTGTGCCGATAATCGGCACGTTAAACACACGCAATATCGGAATGGACACCACCCTGTCTTGGTATTCCACGGCAAGGCCGATAGTGCCGTTTCCCGCTTCAATTTTCCCGCTGGAAAGTGCCGGCCACTTGAGGTTCATCATGCGGTATTTTTGGGACTCTTCAATCAGAGTTTGGTTTTTCGAAGGATCCAGATGCTCGAATTTCAGCTTGTCATAGTGCTTGTCATTCAGCTTTTTTACAATGCGTTCTATCTTTTCGGGCATTTCAGTGAGTGGTTTCAAGCCCATGAACGGTGCAACCTGCTCCATGGATGAAGAGAGAAAGAGTCTGATCTTGATTTTTTCCGGCAGGCTCAGCAGTGCGCTGACTTTGTTGTTGAGTTTCATTATAGCGGTTGTCAGCCGGTATTCGAGCCCTTCTGTGGATGAAACGGTTGGGATTTTCTCAATGATATCACCGTGGATCAACACAAGGCCCATGTATGCTTTCTGAAATTTGATTTCATCCTGTTCAAAGGCTTGGATCTGAACCGGATGAATCCCGTAGTTTTTTGCCAGTTCCTGATTTTCTTTAGTGTTCAGGCTGACGTCCCCTTCGTCCGGACTGACGTCGAAAAAGCGATAGTTGAAATATCGGTTGGCATGGGTTGAATATTCTTGAAGAAGGTCTTTGAGATACCGTTCAATCGTATTGTAAGGTGCGGGAAGATTCCGGGTAAAAAAGACATTGATGGTCAGAGGCTCCGAGATCTTGGACACGACCTGTTTGCTCGCATCTGAGATGGAATAGATTTTGTTTTCCGTTAGATCCAGCCTGAAAAAGAGGGTAACTCCGGCAGCATTTACCAGAATGACCACAACTAAATAGGTTAGGAATTTAACGTATTTTCCTGAAATTTTTTTCAGGCCCATTCAGATTCTCCTAATTCTTTTCCGCCATGACAAGATGTGTGCTGTAAAGGCCAACAAAAATGATACTCAGAAAATAGAGAAAGTTCCTTGAATCGATGATACCCTTTGAGATGTTCTGGAAGTGAAAATCAGCGCCTATATATCCCAGGAATCCTAAAAAGGTCTGTGGAAATAATATGAGCATCTTGTCAATCAGTGTCAGGCTGAAACAGAGGGTCATCCCGATAATAAACGCAATAATCTGGTTTCGGGTCAATGATGAGGCAAAGAGTCCAATGGCAGCGAAGGAAGCACCAAGGAAGAGGGCACCGATGTAACCACCCGCCACCGGTCCCCAGTCCAGCTGTCCAAGAAATGATATGCAGATGGGATATGCCAGTGTCGGTATCAGCATCGCAGCAATGAAACCGACCGCCGCGAAAAATTTGCCTAAGATCACGTCCCGAAAGGTTATTGGCAGCGTCAATAGGGTCTCGTAAGAGCCTACGTTGAGCTCTTCGGAAAAGAGCCGCATGGTAACCGCCGGAACCACGAAAGAGAATATAATCGGAAGCAGGGCAAAGAAGTTGCGAAGATCTGCCTGCTTAAACACAAAAAAAGTTGAAAAGAAGAACCACCCCGTCACCACAAGAAAAACAGATATGACGATATATGCAATGGGGGTAACGAAATAGGTTTTGAATTCTTTTTTAAAGATTTGAATTGCCTGATTCATATCAATTCTCGGTAGTGAGTTCTCGGAATACGTTTTCAAGCGTTTGGGGTTCTTGGACGAATTCTAATAAAATCCATTCGGTTTCTTTAATTCTCCGGTAAATTTCACCTCTGAGATCGACAGCAGAACTACTGGTGATTTTAACGTGAAGGATATTCTCGATATCCGCCTTTAAAGAGATCTCTTCAAGTCCTTCAACAGTGCCCAAAACCTTTTTGACGGTTTCGGAATCCGAATCCCGAAGGGATATGTTGATGCGAGTCTTTCCACCAACGGATTGCTTAAGGTTTTCCATGCTGCCGTCGGCAATAACTTTCCCCTTGTTAATAATGACGACACGGTCACACGTGGCCTCGGCTTCACTGAGAATATGAGTAGAAAGAATGACGGTCTTTTCCTTCCCGATGTGCTTGATAATCTCCCGGATTTCGATGATTTGATTGGGATCAAGGCCTGAAGTCGGCTCATCCAGAATCAGTATTTCCGGGTCGTTCATCATCGCATGGGCCAGGCCCACTCGCTGTTTGTAGCCTTTGGAAAGCTCCCCGATAGGTTGGTGCATCACTTCGTTTAAGCCGCACAAATCGGCAAGATAGTGTATCCGTTTGAATTTGCTTTTTGTGTCAATTTCCCGAATATTGGCGATGTAATCCAAATAGTCATAAACGATCATATGATGGTAAAGCGGTGCCGATTCAGGAAGATATCCCAGCAGTTTCTTGATTTCCAGGGCGTTTTCGTCAATGGTGTAGTCTTTTACGCGAATACTTCCGGCGCTGGGCCGCAGAAAACCTGTAAGCATTCGGAGTGTTGTGGTTTTGCCGGCGCCATTGGGTCCGAGAAGGCCAAGAATTTCCCCTTTGTGGATGCCGAAACTAATCTGATCCACCGCACAGAGGTCTTTATAGTATTTGGTCAGGTTTTCGACATGGATCATGGCGTTTCTCTTTTCAGTTTGCTGTCAGCGGAATATCATGCACGCGAGTCACGCTTGAAGCGAGATGAGAAATGTAGTTAGTGTCCATCCACGAATCCAAAATGGACACTATTTAGAAATCATCATTAAGAAACTGGGCATCATTTAAATCAAACTCTCCGCCAATTTCACCAAACGGGTCCATTTGATCGTAGGAATACATTTCAGTGTAACCACATACCGGACAGGAGTATTCATTCGGGGACATCTTGTGACTACACCCGGGACAATTTACCATGTTCATAACCCCTTCACATCCTTAGATAGTTGCAAATTATTGTTATAATTTCAAACCATTAAAATAACATCCATTATTTTCGTATCGGAATTTTAACCATATTTTTTTTCATGTCAAGTAAAAGAAATCTTTATTGTAATAAAAAATCCTCATCCAACCCTTCTTCGCTAGGGATTGTGATCCAAATTAAGGTGCGAAACCGTGGTGTTAGGTTTGTATTTAATTCGCCATTAATGCAAACCACCCCTGTAAAAAAATATTGATTGTCCATTTAAATAAATGCATATTGATATTTTCAATCTCAATTTCTCTCTGAATAGATATAGTCGATATCATGTCCGGTCATTATTCCGAACTTTGAGCAAGAATTCATTACAATTTTCCCGGTAAGGTTTAAATGAAGGTAATAAGAACTATTCTTTTTCCGATCATTGCGGTTGTTCTCACCATTGGTATCCTCTGGTACACAAACAAATCTGTTACCCCTATCGAAGCAACATGGGAGGATGTACTCACTGAAGCTGAAAAAGGCGGCTACCAGATCATCAGCAATAAAGAATTATGGGAAATCTACAGGAAAAAGCCGGAAACCCTTTTGCTGGTTGATACAAGACAGGAATGGGAATATCGAACAGGGCATATACGGGGTGCTTTAAATTTTCCCATGGAGCCGACCTGGTGGTCAAGATGGCGCAAACGCAAATCACTTGAGGCCTTTCTCGGATCGGATAAAGAGCTTTTGATTGTTTTTTACTGAGCGGGTTTGGCATGAGTCCGAAGCGACTCGGCGGCCAGGGTGGCTGTAACATCGAATTATAACAACGTTTTCCGTAATCCCAAAGGATATCCGGAATGGCAACAAATGGAGTTGCCGACAGAGAGTGCTCCGGCTGGATTAACCGAATCCGATGCTGAGCCGGAAGCGCCGGGTCCTTTGCATGGCTGGGCCATGGTTTGGACGCTTTTTGGAATCTTTATGGGGGGAATAGCCCTTAATCTGACGCCCTGCATTTACCCGTTGATTCCGATTACGGTCTCTTATTTCGGCGGAAGGAGCGGAAAAGGCAGAGGAGAACTAATTGGTCATGGTTTATGCTATATTGGCGGATTGTCGATAACAAATTCAGTTCTTGGTGTCGTTGCGGCATTGACAGGGGGACTCATGGGCGGCATGCTTCAAAATCCTGTCGTGCTGTTGCTGGTTGCCACGATCCTGGTCTCTTTCGCCACCAGCCTTTTTGGTTTCTGGGAATTACGATTGCCTCAGGGTTTAACTCAAGCTGCCTCAAAATCCTACACCGGTTACTTTGGAAGCCTCTTTATGGGCTTGACCTTAGGGATCGTCGCAGCACCCTGTATCGGTCCTTTTGTGCTTGGATTGCTTGCCTGGGTTGGCAGTATGGGCAGTCCGTGGTTGGGATTTATCATCTTTTTTACCCTCAGCATAGGCCTTGGCCTGCCTCTTTTTTTCCTTGCCATTTTTTCAGGACAGCTGGATAAGCTTCCCCGTTCCGGTGAGTGGATGATATGGATTCGAAAGCTCATGGGTTGGATCCTTGTCGGTATGGCAGCATATTTTGTCCGGCCGATTTTACCCAAAACAGCGGGAATATTCTTCCTTTCAGCAGTGGCCTTGGCTGCTGGGCTTCATCTTGGATGGATCGATCAGACCCGGTCCGGATCCCGTCTTTTTTCATGGTTAAAGACCGGTGTCGGGATAACGGGTCTGCTCATAGCGACATTCCTGATCGGTTCATGGGCGATGCGAGGGCCGGGTGTGACCTGGCAATCCTACTCCGAGCAACTGATTGCAGAGGCGAAAAAAAACAAAAAACCGGTTATCATTGATTTTTACGCTGCGTGGTGTACCCCCTGCCGAAAGCTGGATGAGATTACTTTTCGCGACCCTGAAGTTACAAAACAGGCGGAACAGAATTTCACCATGATTAAGGTTGATCTCACACGAAAGGGAAGCCAGATCAACGAGCGTCTCACAGAAGAATATAAAATCAAAGGTGTACCAACAATAGTCTTTCTGGATCGGGAGGGAAAGGAGCGGAACGATCTCCGCCTGGTCGATTTTTTACCACCGGATCAATTTCTGGTCCGGATGGCGGAAGTTAAAAAATGAGGTTCTTCTCCCGGTTATTTGGTACAAGGGGTCTATTGTTTTTACTGTTAATCGCTTCATGGGGAATCCTATATTAAACCGTGCAAACTCGTATATAAGGGTTCGTAAGGAAAAACAGAGGCCTAAAGGAAAATCAACAGGTTACCCGACCGGCACTCTCTTTTAACGATATTTTTCGGCAAGCATCTGTTTTTCAAAACGATCTCTAATACACTCAAACAGTGCACAATTTAATATAGGATCACCCATTGCGCTAATAGATCTGATTTTATAATTTTTAAGCATTTCACTTGGGCCCCTGAATCCTTGACCACTGGGTGAATCCTTTGAAAATCACCAACTCTTTTGGACAGGACCCATAAATGATTAGGAGAGAATGATGCTAACCGTCAGATTTTTTCTCAATGAGCCGAATGGAAAACCCTGAAAGCACTTTAAGGAGATAATGCCCGGTCTGGGTAAAAAATACGACGTTGAGATCGAAATCATATCAAAGCCCATCGCAGAGTATAACACAGATGAGTATTTTGAACTGGATCTGCCGGTCGCACCGGCGGTTATGGTGGGGGATGAGATTATCGTTGAGGGATCAGACGTCGCGGAGGGCATGTTGGCGGCGGCGATCCGCCGGCATTTGGGACTTCCAGATCAGGCACCGTCAAAAAAAGGGTTGATTCATCGCTTGTTGAAGAATTGATGTCATTCGGTTGCCGGTTTACAGCAGGATACGTTGCGATAATAATAAGATTTGTTATAAAAGAGGTGAAATACGATCGATATGGGTTTCGATAATACCGTATATGCGCCGATAAATTTCAAGAGGGCCGCCCATGGGATCCTGGATCGGACTTTTCCGGGTTTCCTTTTCCGGCCATGCACCGAGGAGAAAAATTTTGTCTTTATCCCAAGGGAAGAAGGTTTTTAAAAATTCCCGGTGAACGGGTTCCATACATAGAATCAGATCTGCGGTTCTCAGTTCTTCGCCCATTGGGGGTCGAGATCTGTGGGACGAGATATCGAAACCGTGCTCCTTGCAGACCGACTGGGCGAATTGGGTGGCTGGAACGTTTTCCAATCCTGAAATGCCCATGGACGAAACGATTAGATCATCACGCCCTGTTTTGAGTCCTTTGTGCCGGAGAAGGCCTTCAGCCATGGGACTCCGGCAGATATTTCCCGTACAGATAAAAACAATATTTTTCATTGCGAATTCTCAATTTGACAAACTCGTAAAAAATCAGATTTTTTACGATACCGTCAATTTTACTTAACAACTCTCAACCGGTAGGTTTTTTGGAGTTTCTTCCATAATGCTTCGGTGATGACATATGATGCTTCATCTTTGTTCATATTGTCATTTCCGGACAACTGGCGACAAGATATCAGTAATGGGCGATTCCCTGCCCCCAGTCTGAACTGGTCTCTCAAAAAATCCCTTAAAGAAAAATCAAGATCGGATAAGTTTTGTACCTGCATGTTTGCGATCCTGTTTTTTTCTCTTAGGGATAGTCGGGAAATCAGTTTTTCAACTGCCTGGTCAACAGTGGCCGGAAGGGAGATGATATTCTTTGAAGCATCGGGCCTGAAATAGTCTGTAAAATGATCCGTAAAAGAGGCATCAATGAGATCCATGTGCATCGCGGTTTCCAGGACATCTGTAACGGCTTGATAAATTTCCGGGTCCGTACTTTCCCTCGGTCCTGCCACATTAAGCGTTTCAATGTGATGATCGAGAATCCAAGATCTGATACTTTCAGCGGCCGTAAACGTGATGGTCTGTTTCAGGTCAATATGAATCCAGGGGCGGTTGTACTGAATGGCCATTTTGCGCGTGTAATCCGATCCACCGGTCAAATTACCATGAGATATAATCAATGTGCCGTCTGAATCGATGACATTCTGTTCCGTACGTTTGGCATAACTGTCCGTATCCATTTCCTGCAGTTGGTATTTTTCAGGCAAAGGGCCATTTTCTGTTTTCCGCCCTTTTGATATCCACCCGCCATGGGCGATGCCCAGCTTGATTGCAGTGTCGAGTGCTGCCTGATCCGCGCCGGTTTGACCGCCGGAAACAATTTTTTTAACCATTTTACTCTCTTAGATCTTTTCTCAGTATCTTGCCGACATTGGATTTTGGAAGCTCATCTCTGAATTCGATAAATCTCGGAACCTTATAACCGGCAAGGTTTTCTTTGCAAAAACTTCGCAGCTCTTCGTCAGTCAGTGATGGATCTTTTTTGACAACAAACAATTTGACCACTTCACCGCATTTTGGATCACCTACACCAATGGCCCCGCATTCAAACACTTTATCATGACCGGCAACGACTTCTTCGATTTCATTGGGATAAACATTAAAGCCCGAAACCAGAATCATATCTTTTTTTCTATCGACTATTTTTACGAATCCGTCTTCATTCATTAAACCCACATCTCCGGTTTTAAAAAAACCGTCAGCGGTCATAACCTTTTTGGTTTCTTCGGGTCGCTGCCAGTACTCTTTCATCACCTGCGGTCCTTTGATACAAATTTCACCGATTTCCCCAATAGGTAAATCGTTTTCATCATCATCCTTTATGACCACGGTAGTGGAAGAGATCGGAAGCCCTACGAAGCCATTGTATTCAGCCAGATTCATCGGATTCATGCAGGCTGCCGGAGATGTTTCGGTCAGACCATAGGCCTCAATCAAAGGAGAACCGGTCACCTCTTTCCACGCCCTTGCCACCGGTTCTTGAACGGCCATCCCGCCGCCAAGAGCAATTTTAAAGAGCTTAAAGTTCACATTTTTGAAATCATCATTGCTCAATAACGCGTTAAATAGCGTATTCACCCCGGTCATAACGGTGAAGTCCCATTTCTTTAGCTCCTTGACAAAGCCGGGAATATCCCTCGGATTGGTGATAAGAACATTTAAAGCGCCGATAGCCGAGAATGTCAGGCAATTGGCTGTTAAAGAAAATATGTGATACAGGGGAAGCGGCGTAACGACAATTTCCCTGCCCTTTTCAACCACTGGATTTATCCAGGCTTTGGCCTGGGTGATATTGGCAACGATATTTCCGTGAGTCAGTATCGCGCCTTTGGAAACCCCTGTCGTGCCGCCGGTATATTGTAAAAAGGCAATATCTTCGGAAGTTATCTCCACCGGTCTAAATGCTGACGGATCTCTTTTTTTCAGAGCATCTGTTAAAGATACCGCATGTGGAATATTCCAATCCGGCACCATTTTCTTAACATGTTTAAGGACAAAGTTTACGATCAAAGACTTGGGAAATTTTAACAAGTCTCCAACTTCAGTACTTATTACATGCTTCACATCCGTCTGATGCAGCACTTTTTCCAGAACATGGGCTGAGTTCGCAAATATAACGATGGCTTTGGCGCCGGAGTCTTTTAGCTGGTGCTCTAATTCCCTTGCGGTATAGAGCGGGTTGATATTCACCGCTACCAAACCTGCCTGTAATATTCCAAACAGTGCGATCGGATATTGTAAGATATTCGGCATCATCAAGGCGACCCGGTCTCCCTGATCGAGTTTAAGCTCGTTTTGAAGGTAACTGGCGAATTTCCTGCTTTCCATTTCCAATTCATTGAAGGAAATGGTTTTCCCCATATTATGGTAGGCCGGCAGATCTGAAAATGTCTTGAACGCATGTTCCAAGATTTCAGGGATTGAGTTATACACGAATTGGGCAATTTCTATAGGTACGCCGTTCTGGTAGCTTTTTTCCCAAATTTTTTCCATGATTATCCTTTTAAGAATATTAAATTATAGCGGTTGTCAAAATAACTTTCAGTTTTAGCCGCAGCTTAATAAAATATGAGCAGAAGCGAATCAATAGGAACATCTTATGGAAACCGAGATATAGCTTATGCGTATCATAATTTCAGGGGGGATTCAATCGGGATAAATTCGCAGAAATTCGGATTGGGGGTCGTAAAATACGAGAAGTGTCTGTTGTATTGAGGTTGGTTCTGTTTTGGAAGTGAGCCGCTAATGTGGGAAAAGAGGATCAAGGAACAGGGATCAGGGGGTGTTGAAAGAAACGGACCCCCGATCCCTGAGAACTGTTATATTTATATTAAAATGATCCTCTCTTCCGGTGATCCGGCGAACTGCTCTCTGGCCGCGTATCCGCTTTCGAAAGTTTCACGGTTGACTTTCCGTATCTTTTTATTGGTGGCAGGATCCTTCTTTTGGGGCACGTTATTGAGAATTCCCTCAAGGGCTGCTTCTTTCGGAAGGGTTATAAATCGGTCGTCCTGCCTTATGGCAAGATCCGCGGCAATGACTCCCAATGAAAAAGGGCCTTTCATGATCATGCTCAATTTATATTTCTTGCCATCGTAAAATACCAATCTCATGTCAAGACCCTGGTCGATGACCTCCTGATATCTTTTGAGATATTCGTCTCTGGTGAGATATCTCGGGCCTTTTCGACTGGCAGTAACGAGAATCGGTTCATCTACATAATAATCGGCCACAACGGTGAGGCCTCTGGGAAACGCGCTTTCAAAGTCCCCCGCGGTAAAAACAGCGCGCCATGCCTCGGAAAGATCAAAGCCGTTGATGTAGTCCACGTAGTGGGGAACCGAACCCTTGACCTCATGCTCGCGGATCATCACGTCCACGCAAAGCGGGCCTCCGGCTTGAGCCAGCCCTCTGCACTGGTGGATGGCTGCGTGAAAGCCCGCTTGAATTGCCGCGTCCGCCTCCATATTTGAAAGCGTAAGGAAACCGGAGCCGCCGATGGAAGGGTTGGAGATAGTGAGCTGTTTCTCTATAGCCATGTCTCCCTCCTATATTTTTTTTAGTTCGGGTATGCTGATGGAAGTCGAAAAGCCAATTCCCTCGAAACCCAGGGCGTCTTTGGGGCACGGGAACTGCAAACACGATCCACAGCCAAAGCATTTGCTGGGGTCATTGTCGAGCAGCGCGTGGCATCTGAGGCCAATGCCGCAGCGACGGCATTTGAACTTTGGAAGGTCTTTGAGTTTTTCAGGTTCCTCCCTGGCCACCTGTTCCCGCTTTTTGGCAAATTTGAGATCCATGCATTTTTCGGACCTGACAAAATGGCCCATTCGGACACCTTCATCCTTGGCATCTTTTACCATGTCCACTACACAGACGCCGTCGGCCACCACCATCACTTTTTTTTTCTTGAGATAGCGCGGATAAAGCGCTCTGAAGAGTTCGGCGTTGTCGTCCACATGGTAAGGATTTACATGGATGACATCAAAGCCCAAAGCTGGACCTTCTTTATCGAAATCGACCTCTAAAGGAATCTGGCCGCCGGTCATTCGGATGTTGAAATTGTTGTATATAATATTGATAGCACCAAATTTTTGGTTTTTAGCAACGAACTTGATACCGCTCATATTGAAATTATACGCGCCGTCTCCGGATGCGGTCACCACAATCTGTTTTTCAGAACAGGACTCCTTGATCCCATCACCGACAATGGCGCCGGACCCCATGCAAAAGATGGCATCCACGATGCCATAAGCGTGATAGCCCTGGAGATTTCCGCACCCTCTATCAGCCGCGTATATGAGTTGATACCTCTTTTTTCCTTTAAGTCCCAGCTGCCGATTAAATCGACGCATACCCTCATGAACGGACCAGGAAACCTTGGTATCTCCGCATCCGGAACAGTTGGACACCGGCCGAAGGTATGTTATTTCATCTATTGTTTTATCCTTCGCAGCAGGATTCTGCTTGGAAGCCATGGTTTACCTCCTTCAAACATTTAAAATATGGTCGATATATGAAAATCGTTCGTAAATCCTCGGTTCGTAAGGGATGCTGCAGTCCAAAACTTTGACATCAAGTTGCTGTTGGTTTACGAGGTCCAGAAGTTGCAGGTATATCACCCGGCCGTAGCCTTCTTCGAATACAAAGATTTTCTTAATGGAATGCTTAGAGACGAGTTCTTCGAAAAGGGCATCGGGTTGGGGAAAGACTATGTCGGTTTCCATCACCAGAACATCTCCGTATTTGTCTACAAGACGATCCCTCAGAGCCGAATCGTCATTCACCATCTCGAAATCCCCACGAAAAGGTCCGTTTACTACCACCAGGGCCTTGGGTTTAGCACCGTATTCAGTCACCCGATTTCCCAGAAACTCGAAATTTTCTTTTATCTTTGTTTTGAACAAGGGGATCAGTTTTGAATGGTACCTTTTTTCCCGGGGACGAATATGCGGACCGATGGTGACCAGATGTTTAGGATCCCGGGTGAACCCTTTTTGTCGATGATTCGCCGTCATGTCCAGTTCCATCACCGGGTCTACCGAGACTTCTCGGTAGGATAGGTCATAGTTCATGATGACCACAAAGGGAACGCCCAGTTCCTCGAACAGGCGATAGCAGTTTTTAACGGTATGATGAGCGGTACGCGGAGAGTATAATTCCAGGGTGGGTATGCGAAAATGAAACGCATAGAGCACCTTGTTGTCCTGCATGGTTTGTGATGAGGTCCCCTGGCGGTCATCTCCCGAGGCCATACCCAGGCCTCCGGTGTACGGGACAACGTTAACCGCGACCCGGATAGCATCGGCTGCTTTATTGCCGCCAAGATGCTTGAAGGAACACATCACACGGGAGCCCACGGGGATCCGTTTTTCTTTGTCTTTGGCAAAGACCGTATCCCCATAAACCAGGTCCCATTCTTCTTCGGTGAGGAACTCCCGGTTTTTAAAGTCTGCTTTGCCGATGACGGCTCCCAGCGCCAGAGCTGCGGCGTTGTCTTCGTTGGTGGTGTGTCCCCAGTAAGCGGAAAGCTGGTAGCCGACCTGATCCAGGGCTTCTCCAACCTTGGTGGTAAAAGGGTTTCGTTTGGGGATGTTTCCTGCCAGCTGTTCGAAGCTGCCCTGGAGGTCCGAAATCGGTGCGCCGGGATAAGCAGTGGTCATCCGCACACCGGCCTCCAAAGCCCCCCGGGCCACGGCTTGGTTTCCTGAAAGCCTCATTCTGCCCAAGTCAAAGGTCGAATCTTTTTCCATGCAACCACCTCCAATGTATGAAAGGTTTGAAGTACGAATTTGCCCATTTTATAGATTCGGTTGTTTGTGGATGGGGACTAATTAAGCTTTTTCTGATCCCTGATGAATTGTGAGTTAATATAGACAGGCACAGTGTGTGTTTTGCAGGAGGTTCAGCTGGAGTAACTTGTAAGTGATTCGAACGGGAGACAGGATAAAATTAGATAACCGTTTGTTTCTGTATCCTCGCTCCGTTAGCGAATCAATCGTCAGATAATCAACTCAAAAAGAGGTCAACTTTTGCCTGTCTGATTAATTATCGATCAATAAATAAAAAATAGCAAGGCGTTATTTAAGTATTAGGTTTTAATGTTTTATTGAGTTGTGAACTACCCTCCGTTTCTGACGGAGGACCCGGAGAGCTACGATATGTGAGGTGTCTTTCGACCGATGTTTTCGATATCGAATATCGAATGTCCAATGTCGAATATAGAAGGAACACAGCGTGTTGCCTTCGGGTTGAATTTTCAGTGAAATCTGGCGCGGTCATTTTGCAAAGGCCGAAAAGACTTCATCATTCGACATTCCTTGTTGGATATTGGATATTCGGTCAATTTAAAAAAGAGATTGTTTTCAAGGCTGAGGGCAATGCCCCCATGGTGGGGCTTCCTGATGCTTACCCCTATGTGGATTTTAACATATATATCAGCTCATCAGAATTTTTGGGTATCCGACCTGCAGAGAGAATAGTAATTTAGGCAGTCCTGAAACCATTCCCTCATGTCGGCAACAAAACTGGTCCATCGGGTTCCCAGGGCCTGTCCCCGCGCCGTGTCTGCATTGCCTTCTCCTATTTTTCCGTCAATGGGCGCCAGGTCCAACTGGCAGCGCACCGGGATGCGGCGGCGCAATTCAGGCTCCTGTGTAGAGACCAGTGTTGAGGCGGCAATACCGCCTTTCCGGAGAAGATCCAGAAAAGACGTACGGCCTCCGACGGTATTGACCATGGCTTCTGTTATTGGCGTAAGGCGCACCGACTCGAGCACTCCGGTGTGCTTGTTGGAGATGTTGTCGGAACCGACGTAGCTGACCCCTTCTTCGGTCAAGGCCATCTGAAAAATCCTGGCGTATATCGACTCGAGCTGTATGCCGCGATAGGTGAGGCGGTAGTGCGCTCTAAGCCCCCATGCCCCGAAGTCGATATGTTCGCAGAATACAGGATCGTATCGCTTGGAAAAGTGCGCTTCATACTGCCGGATCGCCGCTTCAAGTTTTTCGTGAATGCTGTTGCGGTCCAGGCTTCTCTCTTCAGTTTTTTCCGTTTGGATTGCCGAGGTCTTTAAAAGATGCTGTCGAAGTGCTTCCGGGTCGCTTTCGGTTCCATAGCGGTTCTTTAGCGTTTCCAAATTCACCCACATGTACTGTTTGGCATAGTATGGATCAGATGAAAACAGGGAAAAGATCCACAGGAGCTCATCAAGTCGGTGGTTGTCATGCGGCCCCACGTCCATGGGTATGGGATGGATTCCCAAAGCATCTCCGGTGACCTTGGAAAGGTCGGGAACGAAATACCCCCTGTCGGTAAGGGAGATCCGGAACCCGCCTACACCGCTGCCACCCGTGACCGGTTTCACAAAAAAGCGGCGAGTATTCCACTCACGGGAAAATTTGTCGACATTGTCTAAAATAGTCGAAACCACATGGGATGTGTTCATTTTTTCCGCGGGAACTGTTACGTAGCGGGCCAGCAGATCTTCCTGCCCCTTATCTTGCAGCATCTGATAGGTTGTTCCCTTGTTGGAAAAGATAGACCCCGGTGCCGTGACCCGGCCCGGTGACACAACAACGCCCATATCCTCGATTGTTTCCAAAACATCGATGTTGTAGGCGCTGGAATCAACACACTCACTGATAACCAACGTAGATTTTGGGTTCTCTTTAACAGCTTCCATCAGCTCTTCTCTGGTGTTCACCAGATGACAACGCGCTTTAATTCCTTGCCGTGCAATTTTATTCTGCAGTACTCGAAACGACTCGGGACCGGTTGGAAGCCGGTCGTTGGAGGCATCAATCAGGACAATTGTTTCGGGAAAGAGCGTGGCTTCCGGAAGATCCAGGGCATATTTGGAAAGCTCTTCGTCTTGTTGCGCGAGTTGGTTGAAGGAAGAAATAACTTCTGCGCCAAGTTGTCCGGGTTCGCCGTCAAACCCGAGAGCGTGGAGGTAAAACGGCGCCTCGGTTATCGGTCCTTGGTGGCCAAGTGTGTACAGTTCGATGAATCGATGTTCAATGTCGTAGGTTTCCGAAGAGGATTGTTTCATTTACTACCTCCATTAAAGGGGAGCATTCTGCAGCGATCCTGTAATACACTTACAAAATTTGCGGCAGAGGACTCGAGTTGTCTTAAGTTGCTTTCAAGAATACTTTCGGTTGTTTGTATCATGGCCAATCGGGCGTCCTGCCGGATTTCCGTCGCCTTTTGGGGAAGATTGCCCAAGATACAGAATTCGTCGGGGCTTTTGACGTCACGGCAGGTAGTTCCTTTTCGAATCCACTTGATCGAATCATCCACAAGGGTGTAAACGCCCGCTTTAAGGTCGTGTTCGATGCAGTAGGGTTCGTCTTTTAGGCTGTGAACGATTAAATGGGCGCCATTATACGGCGTCCGGTACATCTGTTTCAACTGATCCAGGAACTTCTGGGAAAACTTTTCTATAAGCCCCATGAACTGCATCACGTGCAGCGCCACCAAGGGTACTTCTTTCCTGTCTGCTTGCATCAATGACAGAAGCATGGTTGACCCCTGGAACCTTGGGTTAATCTCCAGCGCTAAAACCTCGTCACCGTTTAAGAGAAAATCCATACCAAAGAGCCCAAGAAATCCTTTGCTACCCATGTAAAGGCCTATTTTCTCCATAATTGTACAGGTTTTTTCTCTTAACGCTTTAGGAATATTTCTTGCGGCTGAAAAATCATTTCCGCAATAGATCTCAGCCCGGTTTGTGCATCCGCGGGCACCTACAACCTGAACCGAGGGGCAGGCAGCGATTGAACGCAATCCGTCATTGGTCTTCAAAACCACGCAATGCCCGTTTAAGGAGGGTACCGGAAAGTATCGGGATAGTTTTACGCATTGAGCGGGGCCAAGTGTATCCCTGGCCCTTTCGAAGTCGGCTTCATCGCTTACAAAATAAGTGTTTTCCCCGGAAGAGCCCACAGGGGGCTGTACGACAAATGGCCCGCCCAGGGTGTCTCTTGCTTTAATAAAAGTTGTTTCATCAAGTCGGCATACAGATGTTTTTGGCGTCTTTATGCCCAGGCTGGAGAACAGTTCCAGTTGCCGTAGCTTATCGTCAAACATGTCTTTAAGCGCCAGAGAGGAGGCCAAAACGCGGAAGCGACTGTCTTTTTCTAAAACCTCGAGGGATCGATAACAGACTGTGTTGATCGGTGTCTTCACACCTTCGATGAATTTTTCAATCCGTTGCCGCGTGGGCGCTTTCCACAATTTTTCAAGATCATGATTTCCCCAGTTTTCCCGTCTCCCGAGATCTTTTTCGACTGAAAAGAGGTGATAGCCTTCCCAGAGTACGGCGTAGGTCTCTCCGAAGTCGCAACAGAACCCTGCATCTACGGAGGCAAAGTCGAGCAACATAAATGCATCTATTCCCCTCTGCCCCACCCAAGCCCAGGTTCCTGGACACTTATTCAAAGTATCTTTCAGTTGGCCCAGACTTTTAATCATCGGGTATTCTCTCTGGGAAAATCCATTTCGAGGTGTCCACGTGCCTGTTTCGCACCAACATAGCCATTACTTTTGCGTGTTTGAATGCGATTTTCCCACCCATAAGGTTTTGGATATTGCCCCCGTTTTGAAGGTAAGACCGAACCCTGTTGGGGCCCGTGAAGTAATGGAATTCTTTTGTCAGTGCGCCGGGATGGGAAGTATCTGTCAGTCCCCTCTTTATCCGTTCAACAATTGAGTAGGCTGTTTTCTCATCGAAATACAAAAGAAGTTCTTCAAAAACATCTGCAAAACCGGCTGAGAGCGACAGGTATACCGCCAGGCAACGTCCTGCGTAAATTTTTTCCTGGAAGGGATAAAGGTGTCCGGATTGACGTTCATGGTGCACCGCAAGTCCTTCTTCGGCTTCCCTGTATCCAGACGTGCCCAAGGAGAAAACGCCCCACGGCAGGCAAGAACCATTGTGAATGCGGACGGCATGAACATTAATCTCATGCACCAGAAGGCGTCTTACTTCCTGTGGCGCAAAAAGGGTATTCTGGTCAAGATGGATTGTACGGGAAACGCTATCGACCCATATTTTTGTCACCATTGAGGGTACTATCTTAATATTCATGGTGATGCCAAGTTTTTCCAAACGAGCCTCGAGTAAGTTCGCAAATTCTTTCGCAGAGCAGTTCCGTTCTGGTGGAGCAACGTCCGATAATTTTTCGAGGACTTTGCGTGCCTGATTCGCATCGTCAGTGGAGGGAGCGCCGAAAATTTGGATAGAATAATCTGTAAACCTGTCACTACCGACAGAGGAAAACATTTTTCTCGCAATGTCCAGTTCCTGGAGTTTTTCATTGTAGATATCGATGACATCTTCCGGCGCGTCGATAGATTCAAGAGAGATAAATGGTTTAAAACCAGCCCATTTTGAGGGAGAGTTTTCATATTTAAAGACAGGGGATTTTCTCCTTAATGGCAACCGCGGATGCAGGAAGGCTTCTCTTTCTTCAAGCAGGTTTAATGGTTTCACTGCTGGCCCCAGAGAGAGCTGTTGAAGTAAGTTTTTAAGCTTCTTATCCGTGGCGTTCATTGATAAATTCATGTTTTACAGTTAAGTCGATTCGCAAGCGTAACCGGTTAAATAATAGCGAATTTACGCCTCAAGCCGAGGAGGCCTATTGATGCTCGATGCTTGATCCTGGATGCTGGATGGGAAATAAGCCATACATCGTTTGTTCGAGTTTTGGTCAAATAAATCGGCTAAAGCGTCTTTATTATCAGAAGATTTTCGATTTGTCTATTGTTGAAACCCTGCACTTTTTGTGATAATCATTTGTTATTAGAACCTAAATAGTACACTATAAAGATTTGTAAAAAGTGATATGCCATATAAAGATATCGCAAAAGAGCTTGTTATTCTCTTGGGCCTTTCCATTTTTGTCGCCTTTACAGTAAACCTCTTATCTCCTAAAGGGATTGCTCTTTTCGGTGAGTGGGATGCGTCAAAAGGGGTGATCACCGCTAAATCAAAAAATGATGTTGTCGTCCGCGAACTTGAAATACAGGATGTGGACCAGGCACAAAAAATTCATGCCAGCGGGGCAGCTCTATTTTTAGATGCCCGGGACAGAGATTTATACGATGATGCTCATATCGAGGGGGCAATATCTCTTCCCGTCAACCGATTTGATGAACTGATTCATCAGTTTAAAAAAGAATATCCAACTTCCACCTGGATTGTTACCTATTGTTCCGGGCGAGAATGTGAAGACAGTCATGAACTGGCACAATACCTTTTTGAGGAAGGCTATACGCAAATCAGCGTGTTTATTGACGGATATCCGGGGTGGTTAGAGAAGGGTTATCCCATTGAAGAGAAGTAGCGAAATTATATTTTTCAACAGCTGGATCGAACTCACTTTGCGCTGGGTCCTCGGCGTAAGTTTTATTTATGCAAGTTGTCACAAAATTATAGATCCGGAGCATTTTGCAAAAATCATTTACGGTTACTACCTCTTTCCAGATTACGCCATTAACCTGATCGCTATTGTTCTCCCCTTTTTCGAATTTTTTTCAGGCCTCTTCCTCATTCTTGGCTTCTATCCAAGATCCGCCGCATGTGTTATCAATGGAATGCTTCTGGCATTTATCATTGCCGTTTCCATTAACCTGGTAAGGGGGCATCAATTCGACTGCGGCTGTTTTTCCTTTGATGATGCCGGATACACCTATTCCGCGGTGCAGGTTCTTGTTCGGGATGTCATCTTTTTTATATTGGGAATGCAGCTGCTTTTTTATGGCAGGCGTCGGAAATGGTGTATTCGCCAGACCGGGAGTCTATTGAAAACGATTTCTCCTTGAAATGTCGAATGTCGAACAAGGAACCGAAGAAGGATGAAGCGTTCCTTCAAAATTCGACCTTCCTTGTTCGAAATTCTGCGGTTCAAATAATGCCTGTAATAATTGCGGCAGTTCTAAGTGCACGAAATTATATACGTTATTGCACCTCAAGGTATATGACACTCTCAGGCTCCTTCCAGGGATAAACCAAAGCCGGGTCCTCGGCCTCCGGATTCTTTACATTGGCTTGACAAAGAAGCACTTTGCACGTATCATCGCAAATCGTCGATAAACGATTACATAAAGGGAAAATATGGGATCATCTAAAGATAAAATTAGAAATATGGTAAGGGAACGTTATGCAAAGGTCGTCCAACCCGATGGGACCGGTTGCTCGAACGCGTGCTGCGGCGATTCTTCACAACCGGCAAACATCTTGGATTTGGGCAGGAAGCTGGACTATACAAATGAGGAGCTTGCCATTGGTTTGGGCGAGGCCAACCTCGGTCTTGGGTGTGGGAACCCTTTAACCATGGCGGATTTGAAACCCGGAGAAACGGTGCTCGATTTAGGTAGCGGTGCCGGGTTTGATGCGTTTTTGGCGGCAAAACGGGTGGGACAAAACGGTAAAGTTATCGGTGTCGATATGACATCGGAAATGGTAAACAGCGCAAAGCTGAACGCTGAAAGACTTCGTATAAACAATGTCGAATTTCGATTGGGAGAGATAGAGAAATTACCCATTCCGGATGATGTTGTGGATGTGATTCTGTCTAACTGTGTCATCAATCTTTCGCCTGACAAAAAAGCTGTCTATACAGAGATGTTCAGAGTGTTGAAACCGGGAGGACGAATCAGCATTTCGGACGTTGTTCGCTCAGGAGAAATACCCAAGGAAATCAGAGACAACCCGGCGGCATATACAGGGTGAGTGTCCGGTGCGATCCCACCGGACAAGGTGAGACAGATTCTTGATGAGTTGGGTTTTGAAACCGTGACCATTACCAAGAAGGATAGAAGCGAAGAAATAATCAAAGGGTGGAACCTTGGCGTTGGGACAGAGCAAATGGTGTTTTCAGCATACATTACCGCCAGAAAACCCCACCCGGATAGTTAAGGCAAAAGTAACGGACACATTAATGATGATAAATGAAAAAAGTACATTTGATTTTAACAAATTGCCTCCCGATGAGTGTACCAGAAGATTGACCGACCTTTCCAAGGGGCTTGCCCACCCCGCACGGGTTGAGATTGTTCGCATTCTGGCAAACAAACCGCCCAAAGCAAGGTGTGTTTGCGGTGATATTGTCAATGCGCTTCCTCTGGCACAGTCCAGCGTCTCACAACATCTTAAAATTCTTAAAGAAACAGGATGGATACAGGGCGAGGTTGACGGACCATATGTCTGCTACTGCATTCTTGAAGGTGTTATCGAATATTATACATCGCTCTTAAAGCGATATCTTGAAGAGAGGTAAGCCCAATCTTTCAGAAAAAGATTTCAGAGGATCCGATATTGAATCGTACGGCACAGTCCCGTCAAGCCGGAACAGGGAATGCGCCCGCTGTTTCGGTTCAACTTTCAACACAAAATCGCAAAATTAAGAAAACAATTCTCTTGTTACACCGGAAAGATAGATGCCCCAAAGAGTAGAATCTTATTGTTTTTCTTTGACATACGAATGAGATTCTCTTATACTCCCGCTTCACATTTTTGGTCTTATTAGTACTTGTTATTAAAAATGGCGGTATTGTGAAACGTCTGATTTTTTACGTTTTTCTTAATAATGACGATTTCGTAAAGTTCTAAAAACGACTTTTACGATGGATAATAAAAATTCAAGTGGAGAATCCGGTTCGGGAAAACGGTTGCCCGGAAAGATCAGGTCATTGGGTCTGTGCCTGGGTGCATCCACGGTTTCCATTGTTCAGATAGAACAAGAGCTGGGTTCTGTTGATGGAAATCCAACACCATCGAAAAAGACGCCTCGGGTCGCCGACTATTCACTCCACGTTCACGAGGGGGACCCAAAAAAGACCCTGCTTTCCGCTATTGAACGTCTCGACATGGATTCATTTGACCGGATCGTCGCCACCGGACGGAAATTCCGCAACTATGTGAACCTTTCCTCTATATCCGAACCCGAGGCGGTGGAATATGCGTACCAATTTGTGAAACCGCCGGATGTATCGATCCCGGCTGTCATTTCCGCGGGCGGCGAGACCTTTATGGTCTATGTTTTGGACCGGTTCGGTCAGATCTCCAACGTTGTTACTGGAAACAAATGCGCTTCGGGTACCGGCGAATTCTTTCTTCAACAGTTGCGCAGGATGGATGTGACACTGGAAGAAGCAGCCCAGTGGGCTTCTGAGATAGAACCCCATCACGTTTCCGGGCGGTGTTCTGTTTTCTGCAAATCCGACTGTACCCATGCCACCAATAAAGGTGTACCAAAGTCAAAGGTTACTGCCGGGCTTTGCAAGATGATGGCGGATAAAATCCTGGAACTTTTAAAAAGGATAGATCGGCAGAACATCATGATAACCGGCGGTTCGGCACACAACCGCATGATGATCGAGAATTTGCGTAAAGAGATATCCAATTTGATTGTTCCTGAAGAAGCCCCCTATTTTGAGGCGCTGGGCGCCGCCCTATGGGGCCTGGAAAATGATACCTCCAAGTTTCCCGGGATATCTGAGCTTTTCAGTACTGACGCAGCATCATTTGATACCCTTCCTCCCCTGCGGGATTTCGAAAATAGAGTGGAATTTAAAACCATTGAGAAGGGAGAGGTCCGTCCCGGTGACGAATGCATTCTGGGTCTTGACGTAGGCTCGACGACCACCAAGGCGGTTCTCCTCCGGAAGTCGGATAATGCCATGCTGGCGCACGTTTACTTGCTGACCAGCGGGGATCCGGTGGGGGCTTCCCGACAATGTTATCAGTCCATCCTTGACCAGGTAAAGGCTGTGATAGATCCCTCGGAGATAACGATCGATGGGTTGGGCGTTTGCGGTTCCGGTCGTCAGATCGCCGGGCTTCACGCACTCACAAATGGTGTTATCAATGAGATTATCGCTCATGCGGCAGCGGCCGTTTATTTTGATCCTCAGGTGGATACCATCTTTGAAATTGGAGGACAGGACGCCAAATACACCTATATCACCAACGCGGTGGCTTCGGATTATGCGATGAACGAAGCCTGTTCAGCCGGTACCGGTTCATTTCTGGAAGAGTCTGCATATGAAACCCTGGGCGTAAAAATGGAAGATATCGCAGGGATTGCTCTCAAAGGGGAGAATCCGCCCAACTTCAACGATCAGTGTGCTGCGTTTATCACCTCTGACATCAAGAACGCCATTCACGAGGGAGTCAGCCACGAGGACATCGTAGCCGGGCTGGTCTACTCCATCTGCATGAACTACTCGAATCGGGTCAAGGGCAACCGGCCGATGGGGGAAAAAGTCTTCATGCAGGGCGGTGTCTGTTACAATCGAGCGGTTCCGCTGGCCATGGCGTCTCTTGTGGGAAAGCCGATCATCGTTCCTCCGGAACCCGGTCTCATGGGTGCTTTTGGTGTGGCTCTGGAAGTCAAAGAGAGAATTGAAAGGGGTCTTCTGGAGAGTCATCAATTCGATCTGGAGATTCTGGCGGATAGAGAGGTAAAACACGGGAAATCCTTCATATGCAAGGGTGGGAAGGAGAAATGCGATCGGCGCTGCGAGATAGCGATTATCGAGATTGAAGGGAGTAAGTATTCATTTGGCGGTGCCTGTAACCGGTACTATAATTTGCGACACAACATTAAATACGATGTTCACAGTCTGGATCTGGTTCGGGTCCGGGAGCGGCTTATATTTGACAAATACGGTGTCGAGCCGGTCGGCGACGCTGTTCAGGAAGCCCCTGCGGCGAGCCGGGACGGGCGCAGGGGAAGGATCGGCATCAACCGAAGTTTTTTGGTCAACACGTATTATCCGCTGTATTCTACGTTTTTTGCTGAACTGGGGTTTGATCCGGTTGTGCCGGCGTTGCCTTCTCAAGAAGGCATCGACCGGAAAAACGCCGCTTTTTGCTATCCGGCGGAGCTGACCCACGGTTTTTTTTATTCGCTTCTCGAAATGAAGAATCCGCCGGAGTACATTTTTCTGCCCCACTTCAAGGCGGTTCCTGCTTTAGACGGATACTCCAGTTCACAGGTTTGTCCGTTTATCCAGGGTGAAACGTTCTATCTTCAGGCCACGTTTCGCGCAAAACTCGATGAACTTAAAAGAAAAGGGACCCAGATTTTGACCCCCTTGGTGGACCTGACAAAAGGACTGGAGACGGCCAGGGCCCCTTTGGTTGAGGCCGCGGTTCAAATGGGAGTGCGCCGGAAGGAGGCCGATAAAGCTTTTAATGTGGCATTGCAGCAACAGAAGGCATGCATGGCGGAGATGGAGGAGATCGGGATAAACGCGCTCAAAGCGCTGGAGGCCGACCCGGACACGGCTGCCGTGGTGATTTTTGCCCGGCCGTACAACGGATTTGTTAAAGAGGCTCACATGGGCATTCCCCACAAGTTTGCATCGAGAGGCGTTTTGGTCATGCCGCTCGATTTCCTTCCGGTAAATGACGAAAAGAGCAAGCGTCACATGTACTGGGGCATGGGGCAGCGGTTACTCAAGGCCGGCCGGTTTGTCAAACGGCATCCCCAACTGTTTGGCACCTTCATCTCTAATTTTTCCTGCGGTCCGGATTCGTTTGTCATTGGATACTTCAGGGATATCATGGGTAGAAAACCCTCCCTGACGCTCGAGCTGGACAGCCACACGGCAGACGCGGGACTGGAGACTCGAATTGAAGCGTTTTTAGATATTGTTCACGCATACCGTAAGCTGGTAGCGGAGCAGAAGATCGTTCAGAAAGTACGGAAATTTGTTCCCGCCCGAACAATGCTGGATAACGGCGTCGCTACGGTGATCACATCTTCGGGTGAGATCCTGCCCATGACCGACCCTCGAGTGACCGTTTTGCTTCCGTCCATGGGAAAGCTTTCCTCAGAAGCGCTGGGAGCGATCTTTCGTGGAATGGATTTTAATGCGGTCGTTCACCCGCCATCTGATGAAGCAGTGCTGAAGCTGGGACGGGCAAACACCTCCTGTAAGGAATGCCTTCCCCTGATACTCACGACCGGAACCCTGCTGAACTATATTCAAAATACAAAACATAACGATGAAATGCTGGTTTACTTTATGCCCACCAGCTCAGGTCCATGCCGGTTCGGACAGTATTATATTTTCATGGAGGATCTGATAAAAAGACTCGGGATACCGAACGTCGCTCCTTTTTCGTTGACGGTACAGAACTCTTACTTGGGTTTGGGGAGTGATTTCAGGAAAAAGGTATGGTGGAGTGTCGTTGCATCCGATGCCATGGAAGACATCCGATCCATGTTACTGGCCAACGCAACCGATGCCCGGGAAGCCATACATATTTTCGACGAAGAATGGGACATGATTCTGAAGGAGCTGGAAAAAGCCGATTTTCCCAAGCTTGAAGCAAAGCTTATCCAAACCGCAGAACGATTCAGCCAAATTCCCTTGAAAGGACCCCCGGAAGCAGTGCCGACAATCTCACTTATCGGTGAGATTTTTGTCCGACGGGACGCGCTTTCCCGACAGTTTTTGACGGAGCATCTTGCGGAGAACGGGTTTGCCACCGTCTGTTCGCCGATTGCCGAGTGGATACTCTATGCCGACTATCTGGTAGACAAAGATCTCGTCGATAATGGAATGTCAAAGATGAAGAAGCTGGCCTTTATGCTTAAAAAGAGATCCATGGCTCGGGACAAAAAGCGTATTAAACTCATACTGTCTCGCTCAGGGCTTGTTCAGGCAGAACCGCTCAATATCGATACGATCATTCGCAACGCAGCGCCATACATATCACAAAACCTGACCGGTGAAGCTGTTCTAACGGTGGGAAGCTCTCTGACAGAGATCGCATCACACGCGAGCGGCGTCATCGCCATTGGTCCGTTCGGTTGCATGCCCAATCGTCTGTCTGAGGCCATTCTCAACGAAGCGATGAGCCGTGAAGGGAAGTTGGCAACAGATCCAAACAATGCGTCGCTTCGAGCCATCCTTACGAACGTAGACGCTCTGCCTTTCCTGGCGATTGAAAGTGACGGCTCTCCGTTCCCCCAACTGATCAACGCAAAGCTGGAAACCTTTTGCCTGAGGGCTGAGCGGCTGCACCACCGTATGCTTGAGGTCAAAAACAAAGGAAAAGCAGGATTACAATAAACATTGGCACAACTATTCTTTTGTTTAACTTGCTAATTTCCTGTCCCGCTGCAAGCGGGACTGCAGGGCTAAAGGCTGACGAATTAAACGAAATAAATATTGATTTCGAAATCCTCTGTTCGCTGATTTGTCCATTCTGTAAAGTTCTGAGCTTGCTCTGCTAAAATTGGAAAACTCGCCCTACTTCGCAGGACTCAAACAGTTCCAATTTTATATGCCTCTGGTAAATTTATGCTCCGCTTCGCCAAGTACGTTTATCAAAATGGCCCAAAGTCTTCACGGAGTGATTTCGAAATCGGTTTAAGAATATGAATTTAATCTATTTTCAACTTGCTGCATGGAATTCATTATTTGAATAATATTCAATAAGTTAATTTAGGGGATGCAAAGGAAGAATAAATTAAAAAACCCCTTGACACCGTATAAAGGAATATTTAAAGGTTATGTTTAGCGTTTCCGGATTTATTGGTGACCGGAATGATATTCGATTTTTTTCTTGTATCCTTTTTACCTTTATCGTAATTCTCGGAAACGAATAGAATGTCTGTCTATCAGTTAGGAGGGTTCAACAGAATGAACGAATTGCTGGCCCCGGGCGGCAGCCTTGAGATGGTGGAAGCCGTATTTTCTAGTGGTGCCGATGCCGTCTATGTGGGGGCAAAAGGTTTCAGCCGAAGAAAGTGCGCCTGGGAGCTCGACGACAGCGAGATTAAAGAAGCTGTAAGCATCGCCGATGCCCACGGGGGAAAGGTTCGAGTGGCTATTAACGCGGAGATTCAGGAAAAACATTTCATCCGTGTATTGAACAAGACCGCCAAGTGGGCCCAATATGGTGTTGAAGGCATCATCGCAAAGACCCCGGGTATCATGCGGCTCATTCATCGTAACTACCCGGAATTAATCATTCACGCTTCCGTGGGGTGTAACATAAAGACCCGGGAAGAGATGGCATACTTTCTGGAAGCCGGCGCCACCCAGGTTGTGGCCAGTACCGAAATCGATACCGTGGAAAAAATGCGGGCCTTCAAGAAAGAAGCGGATGAGGTCGGTGTTCTGACCGAAGTGCTGATGCACGGTAACCGATGCATTGGGGGTGTGGGCAACTGTCTGTTTCATGAAATCACCAGCGACTCGTATGTGAAAAAAGTTTACCACGACGAAGATGGAAATGAAATCGTCGAGTACGAGGGATGGCCGGACAGAAGCGGCAGCTGCTTTCGTTTCTGCCTCTTAACAGAAGACCAGCGGGAAAAACTGATGCGCCGGAAGGGTAAGAAACCTGAAGAAATCATCAGTATCAATGAAAGAATCAATAGCCGCCCAAACGTTGCTTTTGCGATCCAGGGCGAAGAGCTGAGACAGTACATGGATTTGGGGCTGCAAACTTTGAAGATTCAGGGCCGAGAGTATCCTGTGGCCCTGATTGCCAGGATGATCCATGCTTACCGAACCCTCATTGACGCCCACGCCCAGGGAAAAGACCTTCATGATCCCGAGGCGATGACTTTAGATGAAGAAATACACCGGATTGCGATGGAACGCGATCAGGCCCGCATGGAAAAGACCCGGGAATTGCACCAGCAGATCAAGGGAATATAGCTTCTAAGACAAATTAGCCACAGACCCACACAGACCTACACAGACCCACAAAGGTATTTTGCCCGGCCGCCCCCGGCCGAACAAAAGGCGTAATCCGCATATTAGGATGATACCATATTCTCAACCTGAACTTCTCATACCACATTAAGTGGAGGTGTTAACATGACGAGAGTATACTTGGTCCGCCACGGTCAGACCGCCTGGAATCTGGGGGAGATATTCCGTGGGCGCGCGGATATTCCTCTGGATGAAACAGGAAAAAAAGAAGTTCACCTTGCCGGTGAAGCCCTCAAAGATGAAACCCTTCACGCCATTTACAGCAGCCCCCTTTCCCGTTCAGTAGAAACAGCTGAAAATATAGCTAAATTCCAAAACATTCCGGTTACTCCTCTTGAGGCAATTATAGATATCAGTTACGGTGAGTGGGAAGGGAAACCCCTGGTTGAAGTAGAGGAAAAATATCCGGATATTTACTCAACCTGGATCAAGGAACCTCACAAAGTCCACTTTCCCGGCGGAGAAAGCCTGGATGAAGTCCGTTCACGCACCATGGGGGCTGTGGAAGATCTGGTCGAGAAACACAAGAATGAAAATATCGCTTTGGTCGCTCACCGGGCGCCCAATAAAGTTATCTGCTGTGCCCTTTTAGGCATCGATAACAGCCACTTCTGGCGAATTCAACAGGACACTGCCGGCACCAACCTTTTTACTTACAAAGATGGTCAGTGGATCGTCTCATTTCTGAATGACACTTCCTACCTCAAGGTTATGGGGAAGCCCGCTTTGTCCGATTTTTAGTAATAAAATCGAAAAGCAATACAATTGTTCAGCCATTAAGACACCAAGGCACAAAGAAAAAATTGAATTATATTAAAAATTTCGTGTCTTTGTGCCTTTGTGGCCAGAAAGGTCAATATGAAAAAAACCGGCGTTTTTTATCACCCCAGCTTTAGCCGCAGGAGCTACCTCACGCGCGGTACCCGGCTGGAAGATTTTCCCGGAGCCATGGAGCACCTGTTGACTCGTGATAACGTTATCCTTTATGAATCACCGCCCATAGAAGAGGAGTGGATTCTCAAAGTGCACACCCCTGAACTCATCCGAGGCGTAGAGTCAGATCATCTCTGTTCAACCGCATGGCATTCCGTCGGCGGGGTGGTCCTGGCCGGAGAGAAGGTTTGTACCGGGGAAATCAACAACGCTTTTGCCTTTATCGGCGCCGGGGGCCATCATTCCGGTAGAGACTACTTTGGCGGCTATTGTTGTTTCAATGACGTGGTCATCACCATCACTTACTTGCGAGAAATACACAACATCCAACGTTTTGCCATCATGGACACAGATGCCCATCACGGAGACGGCACGCGGGATTTACTTAAAAATGATCCGGATGTGCTTCATGTCTGCTGCTGCAGCATGGATCATGTTTCGGAAGACGGAACCAAAGTCGACATCCGGGCGCCCGGAAGTTACTGGGGTCTCTGGGGTGGAGGAGATGAGAATTCAGATCAAGCATACGCCGACAAGATAAAATCCGAGTTCTATCCCCGGGTGATGGACTTCAAACCGGACTTGATCTTCTGGTACTTTGGCTTCGATACCCACAAAGGAGACTACGGCAGCCTGGGTCTGAGCGGCCGCTGCTATGAGGAGATCGCCCGTTTTATGCTGGAGCTCGCCGATGAGGCGACCGATGGCCGCCTGGAAGTGGTGTTGGCCGGCGGTTCCAGCACGGATATTGCCACCAACGTCATTCCCCCGATTATTGAGATCTTGGCACAGTAAGTTGTTATAGATTTTTCAGGTAAATTGTTAATATGTGTCTTCTTCGAAGTAGTTAATATCCAATTTTCAAGTATTTTTCACTTGGGCGTTGGTCATTGGAAATTGAATATTGGACATTTAAACGAACACAACTTTTATCGATACTAATAGATAAGCACCTAACCTAACTTCCCGACGCTGACAAGATACAGCACCGTCTCCTCCTCACCATCAACCCCCAACAGCTCGTTAAAATCGTCATCATAAAAGGCCCCGATGGGGCAGGACCCGAATCCCATGGCGACCGCGGCCAGCTGAACATTCTGGCAAACGTGTCCCAGATCCATGGGAATGTAGCGCATGGCCCGGTCTCGATATTTGGTCATGCAGCGGAGCATCATGGCGGTCCAGATAATAACCACGGCAGCCCGTTGAACCACGGGCTGGCCCAGACTGGCGGCAGTAAATTCCTGCCTGAAGTCTCCGGTTTCCATACAGTCCAGAGCAAAATCAGCAACATTAAAGTGGTAAATCCCTTTGGGCACTTCTTCTACCTTGTCAACGTAAAGGTAGGTTTCAAAGGGGTAGAGGGCGCCGGCGGAAGGCGCGGTGCGGAACAGATGCATTCCGGCGCGTGCGGTAATCCCCTGGGCCCCCCACATCAGCCTGGACAGCTCCCCGAGACTGAGCGGGCCCAATGTGGTGTTGCGTTCAGATCGGCGTTTGGCCAGGCATTGCCAAAGGTCGGCCGGCTGGCTCAGATCAGGCTCCGGCAATTGGATGCGTTCCGCCTCCGGATACTGCTTAAACTGCCCCGGTGAAGGAATATTGCCAAGGCTATCCATCATAGGTTTATCCCGGTGATACTTCGTGTCTTGAACATAGCGAAAAGCGAGTCCATCTTTATACCGTGTCATGGCTGGGTCCTTTCATTAGAAAACGATGATAAGAAAGAATATAGATTGAGATCTGAAGGGTGCTTAAAATTCAATAGAGTGATTTGCAAATATGTGTCAACGTTTTTATTTACATGTTTCTCCGCATATGTTTTCCTGCACCTGAAAATGGTTTCAAAACCGCACTTAATGCCCGACAGCGGTGTTGCGATACGGCTCAAAGTGATCACTCAAATCTTTCAAGGACGATATCTTGCATATGAGCAGTAACCGAAAAAAAGTACTGGATTTGGCATTAAAAGAGTTGAGTTGGACAGATAACGCCATCCAGGAATTTATGTCAAATGAATCTCTGCCGGAGCCCTTAGACTGTAGGTCGGGATGCCATTACTGCTGTTATAATCTGCCGGTGGTGACACCCCCGGAGGCGCTGCTTCTGGGGCATCATGTAGAGCAGACCTTCACGGATCAGGAGAAGAAAAAGATTGCCGGCAGAATCAATGAAATTCTGGAACGCATCGATGGAATCAGCCCTTATGAAGTGGCTATGATGCGACATGAGCTGCCTTGCATCTTTTTAGAAAATGCAATGTGCATGGTATACGAGGTGAGGCCTGCGGTTTGTCGGGCCTGCACTTCGACGAGTGCGGCACATTGCAAGATGATCTTCGAGACCCGAAACCACAGGGGCAGACTCCGATGTTATCAACAGATACGTGAAATCTTTCAAACTGTCCATTCACGTTTAATTGATCGTTGCCGGGAAATGGGGTGTCAAGCGGATGCTTTTCCTTTGGCAGAAGCCGTCAAAGATTATTTCAGACACACTGAACCCATCCACGCGTGGTTGCAGGGCGAAATCGTTTTTCGCATGAATATATAGATCGGAATGTTGAATATAATATAAACGGAATTGTCTTGACAAAATTAGTCCGGGAGGTAATGGTTACGGGTTTTCAAACAAGTATTTAATTTCCAAGAAAAATTAAATGAGGAGAAAATGGCTGAAGCAAAAAGCGGAGATAAAGTACGGGTCCACTTTACGGGCCGCCTGGAAGACGGCACGGTATTTGGTTCCACGATGAATGAGGAACCGTTTGAGTTTGAAATTGGGGAGAAAAACATGCTGCCGGGGTTTGAAAATGCGGTCATCGGTATGCAAAAAGGGGAGACAAAAACCATCTCACTGGCCCCGGAAGAGGCCTATGGACCTCATAAAAAAGAACTCGTGCACATTATGGACAGATCAAGCTTCCCACCCGAAATCAATTTGGAAATCGGCAAAAGACTCAGTGTTCGCACACAGGATGGAAAACAGACCGTTGTTGCAATTACAGACATCGCTGAAGATCATATCGTCATCGATGAAAATGAGCCGCTTGCAGGAAAAACGCTCACATTTAAGATCGAGCTTGTTGAGGTTATATAGAGAACTCTTAATCGAATTAGTTGTTTATATGGAGCCAGTTTCAAAATATTCAATTTTGTCTAAGGTCAAGGAAGGCGACAATTTAAACCACAGACATACATTGAGTATTTCGAGGATTAAAATTTGAGCCTGACGCAGAGATTGGGCAAAAGAGGGTGTTTTGAAACTGGGGATAGGGGCTATTTATGGAGTGTATGTTCTGCCAATCAGAGATTAATGAAACCGATATCTTAAAAGAAGGGCTTGATGCCAGAGTCGCAGGTCAAAAAACAATTCCTTTGGAATACAATTGTCCGGAATGTATCCATGTTTGGCTGACTGAAGCCTGTATTGGAAGATTCCCGCTCGACCCCTTTTTTCAGGACCCGGAAAGAAGAATGACGCTGAGCAGATGTATTCGAAAACTTTGTGAACAAAGTAAAGATAATCGTTTAGCGGGACCGTTAAGCCTTCAGAAAATAAGTTATCTTTGGATGAAAAAATAAATCGTATAACCATTTTAATTTTACAGCGAAAAAATTATCCTACTGCCTCTGAACAACGATGTTTTGATAAAATTCTTTTTTTGAGTCTTTAAGCGCCTCAAACTGCTCATAAAAGACCCTAAAGGTCCCGTCCGGGAGCCTTATCTTTGCACCGGTTTTATTTTCTAAGGCCACATCCATTGCGTTATTCAGAGGTGGCGGCACATCCTTTCGATTCGGCAGCAAAAGGAAGGAACCCGAAGGACAGGGAACGCTTCCGACAACTTTTCCAATTTCTGTGTAATTGCTTAAATCTTTTTTTAGGTGATGTGACAGCGGAAGCAACAAATATGGGTCGCTCCGCAACACCGGACAGGGTTCATTCCGGATATAGCTATGGACAATCACACCATGTGTTCTCACATGAGATGCCGATGGGCTGTTGTATGGATTCAATATATTTCCCAATTGACCCATATCAATTATCAGCAGAGTTTCATCGGTTATCACGAAGATGTCATCAATTGATGCGCCGCAGTCCGGGCGTAATCGGGTCAGGTCCTGAATCGTTTTAAATCGTTTGGGGTCCGCCAGAGTTATTAATTTCGTGTCGTTTTTCATCTCATTTGATTTCCTTCGGGGAATAACAACTTTTCATTACATGGGTAACTATTAGCTTGTCAATGAGATACAAGTGCCCGTTGAGATAACTTTTGTTCATATTCACTTTACTTGAACCCTAGAGCCCTTGGCCCCTTGAATCCTTTTAAACACTTGCCACCTGATTTTCCTATTGATATAGTGCAATATTGACGATTTTGAAATAAATTTAGCAAAGGTTTAATCGAAAAAGAGGTGTACCATGAGCATGTGGATTTATGATGATTGTAACGAAAACGTACATTTCCAGAACTTGCGGAACGAGGTCAAGCTGATTGAAAGGGAGTACCTGGAACTCCGGGTTCTTCTCCGTGATGCCGAGACCGATTTAAGATCAGATCCTGACAGCGAATATCTCAATGCAAAGGTGAAATACCTCGCAAAAAGGTTGAAAGGCTTGGAAGAAAAGGCGCCTCGGCTTGCCGCTGAATACCCCCTGGAAATTTCCCTTTTTGGAGCGCCGCACGGATAACCTTGAAAGGTAATCGTTCACGGGTTCAAAGGTTCAAGCCATAACCCGTAACGGATAAGGTATGAGAATAGATCGATTTGAAGATATTGAGGCATGGCAGTTGGCCCGGGAGCTAACTCGCAAGGTCTATGGCCTGACAAAGAAGGCCAAGTTTGCTCGTGACTTCGGATTGAAGAGACAAATCCAGGATGCAGCAGGTTCATCCATGCACAATATTGCGGAAGGATTCGATTCGGAGACAAACCCAGAGCTTGTTCGTTTTCTTCGGTATGCAAAACGATCCTGCACCGAAGTCCAGAGTTAGCTTTACGTGGCGCTGGACCAACAGTACATAACGAAAGCTGAGTTTCATGATGTTTATGATCATGCCGGGCGAACCCGAGCTACCATTCGTGGTTTCATCAAGTACTTACTGGCCTACGAGCAAAACCAGAGAAAAAAATGCAACCCTGAACCTTTGAACGCCTACCTTGAAGTAAAGACCCGACAATGAAAGCCTTATTGGAATCTAATATAGAACTCGTGGTGGAGTCAGGTTTCATCTACCTGCCGCTTTTGTTTGATCCGAGTATAAAAAGAGAGATCCAAACATTACATAGGCCTGAGGGCTTTCAAGAAAGTTCAAATCCGCAAGAGTCAAAAACCATCATCGAGAACCAGGGGAATTATTTCGTAAAAACGTTGAGTCTGCAATCCCTCCTTTCGAATTATGAAACAATTAACAAAGATTCTTACGAACAGCTGAAGACCGCCTGTATGCGTAAGTATCACCTCAACCCGGAGATCGACAGCATCACCATTGATGGAAAGCTCCGAAAAATACTCTTTCAGGTAATGCCATATTTTATTAGAAAAGACAGGGGGCTGGAGAGAGGAAGATTTAGCGAGGAAGAAATACTGGACCTCGTTGGCGAGAAAATTGATGTTCCGAAACAATATGATGAAAAGGCGGAAGCTTTTCTTGATATGGACCATCTCAGAGAAATGCTGGCAGCCATAGAAAATAAAACAGTTTCAATAGAGCCACCGAGAAAGGGCCTGCAGTCTGCACATGAATTGCGAGAATGGTTCATTACGGCGTTAGATGTAAAAATATTGGAACGTGAATATGATCGCCTGAGACAAGCATTGAAAGTTCGGGAGCAGTTCAGACAGACAAGCGAGAAGCACATCGGAATACTTCTCTATATCGCGGATACAGGAATGTTGGAGATAGACAATTTTGGCTTTAATAGAATCCGTTCCCCTGACGAGTATCTCGTATATAAGCATACCGGCGAATACATACTAAAAGATTATTATGCCCGGAGCTACCTGTTTTCGGATTGCAGGGTGGCTGTCTCCACCTCTGGGCCTTTCCGACCCGTTGTGATGGAGATGTACAAACATCCATTTCTTCTCTGGCACCGCTCGGGTCAAGAGATTTGCATGCGCGATTTCTATCCGCCGACAGAGTTTACGCCGGAGAACATCATCAATGCCATTGAAGAAGGCATCAACGCCTTGCTTTACGGCTACGATAGCCGAAAGCGAAATGGGTATCACAGTCTGGACAAGACAACACAATTTGTTGAAACTGTGGTATTCCAGGAATATGTGATATGAGATTCAAAAACCTTTCAGAACTAAACCGACCGGAATCCCATGAGGTATCCCTGGCAACTTTGCCGAAAGATATAATGATGGCGAGCATTGCCCTGCAGAAAGCCTTCAAAATAAATGAATTGGTTCGCGAAATTCATAAAGAAAGCTATGAATGGTATGGTTTTACACTGGCATCTTCGGAAAACCCGGAATTAATATTAGACATCGGATTGCCCAAAAACGATCTGAACCTTCACGACTATACCGCCCTTGGATCCGAAAGGATCGCTGAATTCCAGGAATCGCTGCCAAAAGATGTGATGATCAATGGATGGATACACTCTCACGGTGCCCTGAATTACAGGCATTTCTCAAAAACCGATGAGCAAAACCATCGTGTTGTTTTGGATTTTATCGGTGCGCGTTTAAGAAAGCCTTTGGCGAAAAAGGAGATCGCCATTCAAGATATGGCCTTGCTGGTGAAAGATGAGTATGCGGATAGGGATTTTGGAAAAGGCAGCGTTACGCTTATAACAGATGCGCCAATTACAGAAGCAACGATCATGGAAACCATCTATGGCAGTTTCTGTTATTGCATTGTCATCGGAGACGAAGGGTGGCACGAACAGGAAATCCATTACAGAGAAAGAGGCATTCTCTCCGGCCATACAACGGTGGGCAGCAAGAAGGCCGAAATTAAACGTGTAGATACAGACAAATCTTTAAGCCAGTCTGATGTCATTTCTTTGAGTGAGGAAGTGGAGGAAAAAATTCAACCTCACACCGATCCGCCACCGGAGTTGATTGAACGCATGTAGCTTGAGTATCTCATTACACAACCCCAAGATAAATTTCACCGCCCGCTTTATCTGCCTTTGGCAGATTCGCTCGAGACGCAGAGGGCGCAAAGGTTCTTTTTTATCTATTGCCGTTGAGAGGACGGCAATAGATAAACTATCAATCCCGCTGAAAGCGGGATAAAAAGAATTATAGGCTCAAAATTTTTGAGGGATGGTCGTCAACAGCGGTGATCTGTTCGATAAAGGGCTTGGTCATTTTGCTTTTCGGCGTCTCAGCGAAAAGCAAAAAAAAGAAGAAACTCTGCGTTCTCAGCGTCTCTGTGGTGAGATAATAGTATGAGTTGTGGGATCAGTGGACGTCCATGTCCACATGATGACTCACACAATCCCAAACACCCTTGGGATCACAGTCCCGGCAGTGGTAGTGCTCGGCGTAAATAAGGTTGTGTTTGTAGTCAACGGCTTCATCTTTACGCACCCGGGCATCACAGTGCGCGCAATTGACATATTGGATATTACCTTTTTCCATCACAATTCCAAAATGAAGGTATACATTATTTTTTTCAAGGGTCTTGCTGTTTGGGTTTATGCATGGGCAACCCATACAACGTGTCGATAATATATTCAAAATTTTCAGGGCCGCCCTCTGCCACCTCTCGTCGGAATTTTGCGCAAATCTCCAATCCTTTTTCTTTGGCGCCCGGAGGAAACCCTTTTTCATCGGACAAATAGCGTTTCTCAAGCTCATCGATCTTTTTCATATACTCTTCGTAAGTGACTTCCTCAAGTGCCATGTATGCTCCTATGCTTTCCAGGCTAAAGGCCTAAGCTGAATATTATAACGAAACGTCCGGCATCGTAAGGCTATGGAAGTGACGGATGCTGGATTCTGGATAGCATGATGAATATCTTTTACAATCCAGCATCGAGCATCCAGTATCCAGAATCGTGGAGTTTCGTTCTCTTTCCGGACCGGCGAAGCTTCGTTAGCATTTAACCTTTGTTTATTTCTATCAGACGGTAAATCATTCAGAAACTTTCAACCCGTTTTCAGCTTCCTTTACCGCATTATTCGTCATTTGAATAACTTCGATGAAAGCGTCTGACTGATAGGTTTCAATACCCACCGGTCCCATGTCATTCACTTTATCAAAAGCGCGCTCTTTTTCAACATAGGTTGCCAGTGCTTTGGTAGCTTCAAACAGTCTCAAATTCGCTTCCCCGTCCGTATCAGAAACTTTCGCTCCGTTTTCAACTTCGCTTATCGATTTTCTCGCATCTACAATTAAATCATAAAAGGTGTCCGATAGGTGGTAGTCCATACCACTGCACCCTCCGGCAGCGGCTGTGTCAAAAACATACTCTTTATCAATGTAGGTTACCAGTGTTTTTGCAGCCTCGAATAGTGTCAGAAACTCATCCGCCATTTGTCTCTTCTCCTTAATCAGTTCCACCCTGTTCTTTTTCTTGCTTACGTTTGTCAGCCTCATGCTTGAATCTTTCGGCAAATGCTGTCTTGAAAGCTTCGATCTCCAGGGCCTCCTCATGTTTGCCCAAAAAGGTCAGGGCCATGCCCTTGAACACCAGGGCTTCCTCGATATCCGGGTTTATGGCCAGGGCATCATCAAAGTACGGCAGACTTTCTTCGTATTTTTGCAGACCCAGCAGGGCATGTCCCTTGGCTGCCAGGGCATGCGCATTGTCGCCCTGCTCTGCCAGTATTTGATCTAAAATTTCAATCGACTCTTCGCACCGGCCCATGTCGTTCAGGGTTAACGCCTTAAGCTGCTTGGCGTACAAATTTCCCGGTCTGAGAGCCAACTCTTTGTCACAACAAAACACAGCCTCTCCCAAAAGCCCTTGTTCAGCGCACTTCGAGGCCCCCTCCATCCAGGATATTTTATCCTCCGAACTGACGTCTATGGCTTGCATCATCACAGCCTCGTAGGTTTGCTCGATGGTGTGATGACCGGTACGCGCCACGGGCACGTCATGGCCGGGGAGGATGTTTTCAATCTCTTTTTCCATGAGCTGCCTGAGCCCGTACAAATAATGGTCCAGTCTGCCGCCGCCGGCTTTGTCAGCATCTGATATGGTGTTGGGCAGTACGGTGTCACCGGTAATGGCCGTTTTGGTCGCCGGGTGATACAGGCAGATACTGTCGATGGTATGGCCGGGTGTGTGGATCGCTTCCCATTCATAGCCGCTCAAATCAAGGGTTTCACCGCCTTTGATTTCGGTCAGAGAAAATCCGTGTTCTTGGAGCGTTTTTTTAAATTCCATGGGACCGGCAGCATGAATGATAATCTCGAGCTCTCTTTTTTCCCAGATTTGGGGGAGTCTCAAAAATTCGAAGACACCCATACAGTGGTCACGGTGCCCATGGGTGAGAACAATCTTCTTTATGTCCAGAACATTGTACCCCAATTTTGCAAGCTCGTTAAAAATGGTATAATCATTTCCCGGGTCCACAACGGTGAGGGTGTCACCTGCCAGCACATAGACGTTGCTGGACTGGTGATACCCGATGAGAAACTTGCTGTTTTCAAAGACAGGATCCGATATTTTTAAAATCTCTGCTATGGAGAGCCACCCCGGGTGATCCGGCTCTTCTTCGGGATATACTTCATCCTCAAACAACGGATTTGGATCTTCGTCGCGGTTCTGTTGCTCTTGCTTTTTAGTTTCTTCGGTCATTTTGTTTCCTTTGTAAATGTTTGAAGTTTTAACAATTCAGGGGTCAGGGGCCAGGGATCAGGGGTCAGATTTTTCCCTTATATCCCGATCCTTTATCCCTGATCCCCGATCCCTGAACCCTGTCATCAGAGCTTTGAATCAATATTATATAAACGATAAAATAACAAGTCTTAATCTTCAGGTGAAACAGTCAAAACAAAATCCCCCTCTCCGGTCAAACCGAAAAGGGGGATTATTGTTGCAATTGGGCCTCTCCCCTGCTCGCAGGGGAGAGGGTTTTTGTTATGGGTTTATGATGGCTATCCGATATAGTCCAGAACGTAATCCAATTTCATCTTGTCATCCGGCCACCACTTCTTGCTTATCTTTTCTTCTCCGGGATAGACGTCTTTACCGTCTATCGTATCGATTTGCAGATCAGCAAACATAAATGCTGTAAGCTTGTGTGCATGTACCACATCCGCCGGAATCAAAACAACAATACCGGTCTCCTTGCTGCATTCCCACTCAAAAGCTTCATTGGGAGCAGAGGACTCCTCGCCGGTTTTGCCGTCGTAAATCTTGAGCAACTTGCCGGAAACCTTCATCCCCGGCTTCATGTCAAACTCATCATACAGCTCATCGGATATGTGCCACCAAATGGCTCTCATGTTTTGAGCGGTATATCCCTTGACAAGCATGGGATCAAAGCCGCAGATACCCACACGACATAATTCAGGCATATCAAACCTCCTTTTTACTTTGGTTGGTTTCCACTTTATTCAACTGGTCGCGAAGATCTTCAACCTGGCCATAGCAATAATCCATGAACTCTCTGGCCTCGGGTTCGCTGAGATGTTCGGTCTCAAGCAATCTTGTGACATAGGGATAGAGCTGCTTCTGGATCTCTTCGTTAAATTCTAAAAGCACATACTCGTTATCCCCGTCAGGGGATGCCCAACTTAAAAAACCTCTTTTCCAGTTGTTCAGCATCCCTTTGAGGGTGTCGAGTTCCTTGGTTACATTTTCTTCCATGCTACTTCTTCTTCTTCAGGTCTTCAAAGGCATAGCATTTCTTGACCACGTTGAAGTCTGCTAAGCACCAGTAATGGGGCCAGTGGATCTTTTTGCACCAGCCGATAATGTCTGCGGGCGGAAACTTGGAACCCTTGAGCACCACCTTCAAGCCGGTGCAGTTCCAGCATATGTGATCACTCGATTTTTCTGGAATCATTATTTCTGCCAGAAATTCTTCAGGTGTTAATTCTGCCATAAGACACTCCTTTCTTTGTTACCAGTCGGATACTTCGCCGGCAGCGAGTTTTTGCTGATACTCTTCCCACACCTCGGGCGACAGTTTCTGAATATCCCAGTTAAAACCGAAACTTCCGGCCAAACCGGCTGAGGGCGGTTGCGGACGCCATCCCCGCATCGGCCGTCCACGAATGCTGAACTTGCACATGTCAGCGGTACCGGTCAACCAGGACCTCGGCATGCACTCGTACGGTCGGGTTCGGCCCTCGGTAGCAGGCCTGTAGTTGGCATAACCCTGGTACGGCATATCCGCATACAGCGGCCGAATATCGTGCTCCTCACCGGGTCTCAAATCAGGGCCCTTGTAATTGAAGCCGCTAATCATGTGGATGTAGTACACCGCACCGCACCCGGCACAAGCGACCTTGCCTTCCCAATTCCAGAAATAATATGGGTCGAGGTAGTTGATGGTGTCACAGTCTTTTCCATCTACTTGTTCTTTGCACCAAATTATATCACACACTATACCACCTCCTTGTTTATATCCAAGCCTTGTCATACCACTCCTGAATCTGGCTTTGCGGTATACCGAGCCAGTCCTGGTAGACTTTTTTATTGTCCGCACCTACCGGACGCCAATGCCAGTTGATCCTGCGCGGGGTTTTTTCCATATGTCCGCAGCTGTAGCCGCAGTGGACCAGCATATCGCCGAACAAAGGATCGTCCAGCCACCTGACCGTGCCTCTTTCCCTGAAGTGCTCGCTTTCGTAACACTCGCGGTCGTTTCTAACCGGTTCGGCCAGAATACCGGCGTCTTGCAGGGTCTTGGCAACTTCGGACCGCGTTTTGTCTTCGGCCCATTTTTCCAGAGCGGTGTAGATTTCAACCTGAGCTTCACCTTCACAGCGTTCATTATGAGATTTATATTTCTCATAAAGATTATTCATGCCGGTGATGGCGCACAGCTCTTTGAAGTCTGCATCCTGGAAAGCACTGACCATGACATAGCGCGCACAGAACTTGTCCTGCGGATTGTCGGCATCCGGAAAATCGGACTTGCCGCACAGGATGATGCCGTGCACTGACAGTTGGGTGTCCCAGTTGCCCCAGCGCTGGCGCACGACACCGAACTTGCCGTACATGGGCAGGGTATGTCCGAGCATCCGTGTCGGGACCTGTACCTGGGAGAACTCGATCATGGTGCCGATCCCGGTCTTGCGGCGATGGTGAATGCCCGCCAGGATTGCGCAGGTGATCAGGTTGCCGGATTGCCAGTCAATGACCCAGTTGGTCTGCTTGGTGGCGTGTCCGCCCATGTACTCGTGCATACCGGTTATGGAAGCTAATCCGGCGTGGGCCTGGCCCAGGATGTCGTAGGAACCGCCGAAGATTTTGGGACCGTAGCCGAAACCGCCGCCCCAGACATAGATGAACCGGGGGTTGATTTCAGAAAGGTAACGGTAACTCATCTTCCACTTGTCCAGGGTTCCCGGCCGGTACAGCTCGGTCAGCCCGTCGAACTTTTTCACCAGCCCGTAAAAGACATCCACCATCTCGGGAATGTGGTAGTCCATGGTCAGAAAGTACTTGTTGGGGTTGGCGTTGGTGAACCCGAGACCGGTTCCGGTCGTGGGACGGGTGTCATGGAGCGGATACAGATAGCACTCGTTAAACGGGGATGTGTGCCGCATGGCATCCCCCATCCTGGGCATCTCGATCTTGACCACCTGAGCACCATGTTCGGCAAGGTTGGCCACAGAATGCGGGGTGAAGATGTACATGGTGCAGCTCAGCCACTTGATGCCTTTGAGCGCCGCGGGCTTGGTGTGCTCGTTGCCCACGTCGAAGAGATTCTTGCAGTACTCTTCGTAGGGCATCTTAAACTCATCCATCTCGCCTTGACTCTTGGGGCCTGGCAGGTCTTCTATGCGTGTTACTCTTGGGTCTTTTGCCATTATATCACCCCCTTCTGTTTTAGTTCATTGATCTGGTTCTGGTCTATCCCGCACCATTTCATGTAAATTTCATAGTTGTCAAATCCGATATCCCTGCCCATCCATTTGCACCTGGAGGGGGCATATACCTGATAGGAGGCCGGGCTCGATGCGATCAGCAGCGGGCCGTAGTCGGTCTCCTGGACATACTGCCAGGGGCGGTACTTGAAATGCGGAAATTCAGCAACCTCGTCAATAAACATGACCGGTCCTGCTGCCAGCTGGTACTCGAGCAGTTTTTCTTCAGCTTCAACCCGGCATTGGTCTCTGAGCCACCGGGTGGTCACTGTATAGACCTTGATCAGGGCGTGCAGGGCGTTCCTGGCCCCGACCTCCTTGAGGAAGGGATCTTCGTGGATCAGCCGGCCGAACTGGTGGTAATCGCGCTCTAAGCAAAAGCCGATGTTGTACCACAGCTTGTCGGTCTGCCCGCCGATCATCATGTACCCGTCCTTGCAGGGGTTCCAGGCATACTGGTTCAGGTTGGGGTCCCAGCCGCCGGATCGGCCTTTGATACTGGCATTGAACCCGTACCAGGTAATATCAAAGTCGATGATGTCCATCAATGTTTCAGCACCGGAGCACTCGATCATCTGGCCCGAGTTTCCTAATTCGTCCCGCCAGTAAAGGGCCGCCTGGGCATTGAGGAATGCCTGGCAGCCGGCCACATAGTCTTCCAGCCAGATACCCGAACGGGTCGGATCGCCGCCCTTACCACGAGGCAGCAGGTCCTGGGCCAAACCGGTGTTGTGCACCCATGCATTGGCACAGCTGCCAAAGGGCGCTAATTCCCACTGGCCGAACTTGGACTGCTTGTCCTTCATGGGGCCCCACTGGCCCATTACCCCGACCCAGATATAGATCATCTTGGGGTTGGCTTCCTTGAGCTGCCGGTAGCCGATGCCCAGGTTATCCATGTATCCGGGGGGCATCCCGTCGATCAACACATCGACATTGGACGCCATTTTCGTGAAAATTTCCTGACCTTCTTCAGTCTCCACATCCAGGGTAACGCAGTGCGTGTTCACCGTCTCGGCGACAAACTCCATACCGCACTTTTCGCCGGTGTCCCGATTTTCCAGCATATACTCTTCCCGGCCAAAGGGCGTCAGTTTTCGCAATGGATCGCCGCCGGGCGGTTCGATAGATACGCACTCGGCACCGCATTCGCCGAACAAAGAAGTGGCAAACTTGTGCCCCAAACGCCAGAGGCCGATATCCAGCACCCTGAGGTGTGACAGGGACTCATCTTTGCCGTATCTATCTTCGAATTTGAAGTTTTTCTCGGCCCACTCACAGAATTCCAGCGCCTTCCGTTTTTCATAAACCGGTTTTACGTCCTCATACGGCGGCGGCGGTGTGACCGGGTACGGCCTGACATCCATGTCCATAAGACCAATGGTGTCGAGCCGGCTGTTTATTTCAATATCCTTTTTTTCTGCCATATTTTACCTCCAAAAAGTAGTTAAACATCCACTTCAGAGTAAATCCTTTGTCTCTTTCAGCGTCAGAGGAACACGAAAGATTCCTCCCGGCTGACACCTATCACCTCCTTTCTGTTTAGATTTGGGCGGTTACCGGCAACAAGGTTTGTACATTTTTTTTACTATTCATTCCGTTGTAC
>JBHPCZ010000139.1:0-8055 GCA_042573625.1 Thermodesulfobacteriota bacterium | reverse complement strand
ATAAAAAAGCTTTAAAGGATACCGTAAATACAAATATATATCAGGATGCGTTTTCTGCAGTCTCTTAATTATTTTATTAAGTATCGGCACTATCAATATCCTCTTTTAAGAGCCTTTCTTTTACTTTTTGATAAGCCATAAAGCATATTTGAAATATTTAATTTTCCTCTTCGACAACAGGAAGTTAATCGATGTTTAATATTTTTTTGTGCAAGCGATACAATATTTTTGTTTATTTCTTGAGTCTGTTTAGCCAATGCAGACAATTCTTGATTTTGCTTAACCCGTATTTCACTATTATTCGATATTACCTTTTCCAAAAGGTTCGAAAATAGATCAACAAAATTTGAATTATTGACATCTATGGCAAACTCAGGAAATCCAACTTCTTTCATAAATTCCTTGTTTTTATCATGCGATACAAGAGAAATTACAGGAACCCCAAGACCAAAAGGGCATATTATTGCATGGCCACGTTGCCCGGCAACAAGTGTCATCTTTTTATAGAATCCCATTATTTTGCAGGCATCTTTTTTGGTTTTCGATAATAAAGGAACTATATTAGCCCGATTTTTAGTCATCCTTTTTTTTATAAATTCAGCATCTTTCTTTACATGGGGAACCAACCAGAATGTAATATCACTATGCTTATTAATAATTTCACACAGCCCATTAACAAAAGCGTCAATCATTTCACTATTTTTAAAACGGTATTCCAAACGATCTGCAGCAATTTGAATCGCAACATTGATTTCAGAAGTGACGTTATTTGATAAATCAGATTCAATAGAATTAACATATAAACCAGGATCAGGAATGGATTTTACTTTTGGAATTTCGCAACCCAGGTATTCCATCAAGCGTTTTTTCGATCCGTCATTACGAACAGTGAATACATCTGAAACTTCAATTAGCTTTAACAGGGCATCTCGGGCAATATCAGGTAATGTTTTTTCACCGGGAAATACATTAAAGCCCACACCATAGATTACCAACGGCACTGTAAAGCGATCCATATTTTCTTTTGATAATTCAATTAGCGTACCAGAGGTATTATCTGTTTTCTTACGGATTGACATCGGTGCATGAAGCAACCCACCTCCACCAATTAAAACCATATCTGCATTTCTATTTAATTGCTGAATAAAATCTCTGGTAAAAACGGTACGTCTTAGGTTCATTGTGCGAAATCGAATATTTGGCATAAAAGCGAAACTATGAATTAAGCCATCGATAAGAGCGTTATCGCCGGCGTTTCGCCCCGGGCAGGCAAAATGGCGGACATGAATAGGGATCAAGTTCATAGCAATTAAAATTGTTTTTTCCAAAAATGATTCTTTAAATGAACATCAAATTCGGGGACATCGACACGTAAAACCTGGCGCCTCATAAGCTCACATAAAAATCGTTCAGCCGCTTTTTTTGAATAACTAAAATTCAACCAATCATCAAATTTCTTTCCGAAACCATCAAGTATAATATCTTTATTAGAAAAAACATCCAATCCAAAAGAAATAACGGGTTTATTCAGATAAAGGGATTCAAGTAAAAAAGTAGTATTAATGCCCACAACTATTTTCGCGTTATTTATTAAACTCAACTTGTTGTAATTAGCATGGGTAATATCAACAGAATTTAGCGAAATGGGAACTTTGGGCGGCTTTTTATTTTGAGGATGGTTTTTAAAGTAAATTTTCAAATTCTTAGGAATAACATCCATTATATAATCTATAAATTCAGAAACTGTTCGAAAGTGCGGACTGCCTACAATAATTTTACTATCATTATCTACTTGAAGCGGCACAAGGATGTACTCTTCGTCAGGAGCTTCTATAGTCGGGCGTCCTTTAGCATCAACTTTTGGGTTTAACTCGTGGTTCAAATATTTCTTTGTCCAGTTCCAAACGTTATTATCAACAGCGGGAAAAAGCTCTATGGGCCAATCATGGAGTTCTGATATATTGCCGAATCCTTTACTATCAAAAAACATAAATTTTTGATATGGAAGCCAGCCAAGTTCACAAAATAATAATTTTTGTGAAGGGTTTATCTCCCGGATCAAACTCACCAACTCAGCATCTTTTTTATCAGATCCATTGGTAAACATTATTCGGTGCTGCTTCTCATCAACGAGTTGATATGCAAGATCTTTTAACTTGACAGAATTCATTTCTGTAATCTGAACAGTTCGATTCTTGATACCCAATGCATTTAAAAATCGTCGTTGCGGCGTTATAAGGCTCTTCCTTTGATTGCGTATTATCACAGCTGACATCTCTTCCGGAAGTATCCTGATCTTCCGAAGTCCTTTAATAAGCCGCGGCATTTTTTTTGTAATTGCTCTCATTATAAGTGCCAATTCCTACGATTACCTAATAAAGGAATTATTCTTTAACCGCTTCCATGTATAGACTTACGCGAGGCCGATTATCAAAATGAGGAGAGCGAAGTTCAGGAACGCATGATGCCCTATAACTCGATTGAACTATTAATTTAAATCCGGCTTTCCCGATCATCTCTTTCAATTTATTATATGTATAACCATTAATATGGGCTATATAACTTGCCGATGGTGGTATTTGCGATACACACCACTGAATAAATTCTTCTGGTTCTTTCGTTTCAGAATAGATTCTTTTGACATCTTCATCATTAACAGGCGGCCCGCCGCTATATCCCTCTAATTTGTATGAAGCAAAATAATTTACAAACATTTTGTCTAAGGAATCACCAACACACCGTACACCACCGTATTCGAAAAAGTTTGAATCATTTATTCGATATGCCATCTCGGCTTTTTCATACGACGGAGCACTAATACGAAGAACACCGCCCACAACCAGGGAGCGATAACATTCATTTAGCAGATTCTGAGCTGCTTCGTTGCTTAAATGCTCAATGACATGAGAAGCAAAAAACACTGATACGGCGTCATTTTCAAAAGGCAGGGGATCTGATTCTCGCAAATCGACCTGGTAATCTGCTTCAAAATAGTAATCCACAGTTTCCCATCCTTCACTAAACCAACTACGGCCCGCCCCTATGTTAATTTTTAATCCGTCCTGTAAAAAGCTCGTCTCCTGTACTTCATCAGGAGATCCCAACCAAAGCCATAATCGTTGATTTTCAGTTTTTATCGTTTTTTCAAGTTTTTTTGTCGCATTTTCAAGTTTTTTTGTCCTATTTTCAAGTTTTTTTGTCGCATTTTCAAGACGATCGAAGCGTCGATTTATCTTATTACGATCATTCTCCAACCTATTATGCATCTTTTGCATTTCAGCTTCTAAACGATAATCACCACGCAATTGTTTAAAGATTTTTTTGTCACGAGACAATACATAATGCATTGAAGGCAAGGGTATCCCCATAATCAAATACTTCTTCGCTAAAACTGCTAAACGCGATGGTTTTTGAATGCCGGGCAACATTTTGAGAATATGGAACTTTTTTAATAAAATCCTAAATGACTTTTCAGAAAAATATTGCAAATGGCCATCAAACCTTTCAGGGATAACCCGTCCAAAAGGAATTTCAACAACTACATATTTATTTGTAAGCTCAAAGACTTTGGCCATGAATTCAGTAACATTTTCAACATGCTCTAATACGTGCCATAAGAAAATGAAATCATACTTTTTATTAAACTTATGCTTCATAAAATCATTTTGATAAGTAATAAAACCCAATCTATTGCATTCAGAAACGAGAGAGTCATCAAGTTCCAGACACTCAACCAAATTAACAAATGGTTTAATTTTTTCCGCAAAGGTTCCTGCTCCCGCTCCAACATCAAGGCAAGAAAAGTTTTTTTTCAGATATTTTCTAACATGGTTTAAACGACTGTTAACAATTTTTTGCCTGTTTTGATGAAACTTTGGCGCAATTGAACCATTGTCATTAAATTCATCTTGCGAACGAGCATTTAGCAAATTTTTCCGATATTCTTTTGTATGGAAATCAATTATATCACCATCAAACAACCTAAAAGAATGACCGCAAGAAGGGCATCTTCTAATATCTGAACGGAAACCACGCTCGTATTTATTATTGCAAATATGGCAATTCATATATCCTCACTCAAATGCAACCTCTGTGTTTTGTTCAATGAAATTATGCATGGTATATCTTTCATCTGAGACTAATGCTTCTGGAATTTTCACAAGAAACTTTCCCACTACTTTTAATTTTGCCAGAAAGTAATACTTATACTTTGGTCGCAGCGACAATGTCACTCTATATGAACCCGGACAAAATACCGGATCTTTCACTAATACTTTTAATAAGATTTCTTTATTAAGAAATTTAGGAATATCCTCTTTATTATCGACGTTAAGAGAAGACAAAGTACAAAGACGTATTCCGTCTGTATAAATTCCTAAAGCATATAGAGGGTCCCTGATTTCTTCTTGTAAACGCAACTTAATATGAATAGTAAAAGGTCTCCTGGCTTCAACAGTGTATTCACCTTGAATCTTTGTACATGAATCAGATTCTTGAGTAATAAAAAAATCTAATACCTCAACACCCTCATCATTCTTGTCTAATAATCGTTCATTTTTTAGTGACTCAAGATTTTGTATATATTGATATTTATTTACAATCTCTACCGGATCACCGGTTTCTATAGCTCTCCCTTTATGGAGAAGCATCACTCGATCGCACGTTGACAAAATATTATTCATCGAATGTGAGACCAAAACTACTGCACTCCCGCTTTCTTTTAGCTCTCTCATCTTGGCAAAACATTTTTTCTGAAAATTCAAATCTCCCACGGCTAAAACTTCGTCTACAAAAAAAATATCTGGGTTACATTGGATAGCAATCGCAAACCCAAGACGCACTCTCATTCCAGAAGAAAAAGTCGCTAATGGTGAATGTAAAAAATGTCCAATTTCTGAAAACTCTACAATTTGATTAAATTTTTGTTTAATTTCATGGCGACTCATCCCTAAAATTGTGCCATTTATGAAAATGTTCTCTTCAGCACTCATGTGTGGATGGAAACCAGCCCCTAAAGATATTAGAGCTCCAATGCGCCCTTTACACTCAACCCTTCCTATGTCCGGAGGAAAAATCCCTGACAGGACTCTCAACAAAGTTGTCTTGCCAGAACCATTCGCCCCTATAATTCCAAAATTTACTCCGCGTTCCAATTCAAAACTAACATCTCTTACAGCCCAGAATTCATCTTTTCTAAGAGTACTTGAGTCGGGCTTGGAGCCCGCAAGGTTTTTAGAAAGGTCGAAGATTCCATATTTCATACTGCGTTTTAGTTTTTTGCAAAATTTTTTCGAGACATTTGTTGCAGAAACGATCACTTCTCTTTTATTTTTCCCAGCAGTTTTAATGTTTCCTTTTTCCGGCTCCACGGACATTGACATTAGATCATCCTTTCGATAATTCTATCCTCAGACACATAGAAAAGCCGCCAAGAAATCATAAAAAGAAAAAAGGAAAGTCCGGCACAGATGAAATACCCAACAGGGTTATACAGCCTGCCGTAAATAATGATATCCCGTGCGGAGCAAATAAGATACGTCATTGGGTTCAATTTGATAACAGTTTGAACAAACTGGCTATTTATTTTGTCGGAATAAATTACAGGAGTAATATACATCAACAACTTCATACCCATGTTAGCGATTCTGTTGATATCGACCGCTACGATTGAAACCATAGAAAATACAAGGCCGATCGCCGCGCCTATAAAAAACAATGGCAAAACAACAACAGGGAAAAATATTATCTTCCAGCTTGGGAAAACGCCAAGAATAATAAGTACGACTATGTTCATTAAAAAAGTAATTAAAAATTTGGCTAAATGCTGGGCAGTCTGTTTAAAAAGGAGCGCTTCATGAGGATAGTTGATCTGCATCACAAAAGTCTTTCCTGCAGACAAGGTCGCTTTAGCTGAATTGAAAAAACCCATAAATAGACCCCACATAGAAGTGCCGACAAGAACATAAGCAGGATAGGGTATTCCAACGTCTCCGGGATGGAACATGCCGGTCATATTAAGAAAAACCCAGGAAAAAATTCCCATAATTGGTGCTATGAATATCCAGGTAATACCGATGAAAGATTTTTTATAACTGGCCAAAAAGTCTCGTTTAAACAATTGCCAGATCAGCTCTCTTGATTTAATGATATTTCGCGCCATCACCAACCATGTCTGGAAAAAGCCAAGTTCGTGCCTCTGATTGGGTTCGTAGATGGATATTTTCTGACTGGATTCTTTATTTATTTTTTTCATATGGCTATTCATTCTTCGTTTCCCAAATCAACACGAGCGGTCTGTTTTCCAGCTTCGGTTTGAGATCTTGATATTCGTCCTTGTTCAAGACCAGAGAACGGATTTTTCGTTTGATATATCGTTCAGTTTTTCTGCTCAAATCGGTTAGGTGATATTGGTCAATATTTCCCACCAGTACAAGGTCGATGATGCCGGTATCCTTGCCTGCCGCGTAATCATCAATCAGGTAAGCGCTTTCAAGGTGGCCGAGCCTGCTGACGATGCTGTCCAGAACCTGATCAATGCCCATCACTTTACTGACCATGGACTTCAGTTCAGGAAAGAGCGGATGTTCTTGATTTGCCTTGTAAAAGACCTGTCGTCCGCTTTTCTTAGCGATAAGGAGTTCAGTCCGGGTGAGCTGATTGAGTTCTTCCCTTACCGAGTTGGATGAAACATTGAATTCTTTGGCCAATTCCCTCAAATAAGACCGTGTCTGCGGATTGAAGAAAAAGCGGATCAGCAGTTTGATCCGTGTCTTGGATGAAATGAGTCCCGTGAATAGAGTGTCCAATATATATTCCTTTAATGAGTAGTTTTTCTACTCATAACAGAACATGCAGGTTTGTCAATCCTTTTTTTAGTTACGGTTTCGTAAAAAATCTGATTTTTTACGAGTTCAACAAAAATAATTAAAAACCCAACGCGTCTATAGAAAATATCTGTTGATAAGCTGGGCATGGCAGGATATAACAAGCGGCTGAATCAAGTTGTTTATGGGAATCAGAGAGTTATCAGCATAAGATATGGAAAATATTACACCTGAAATCCACGATAAATACATCAAAGCGCTGATGGATATCAGCAGGGCCATTACCTCGGATCATTACCAGGAGGAAATCCTGAAACTGATAGTTATGGTTACGGCCAAAGTGACCGGTGTCGAGATCTGCTCTCTCTGGCTTATTGACGAAAGCGCAACCCCGAAAAAGATCAGACTCAAGGCCACCCAGACGATTGAACCCGAGTATGTAAAAGACCGGTCATTGAATCTCGATGAAGGTGTGGTCGGCTATGTGGTTACGCACAAACAGCCGCTTATCGTTGAAGATGTTATGAAAGAGCCTCGGTTTAAAGAAAAAGAAATGGCCAAAAAGCTCGGGCTGGTTTCCATGGTCAGTGTGCCCTTGCAGGTGCGGGATGAAAAGGTCATCGGGGTGCTCAACTGTTTTACCGCCGAACCCCATCAATTTTCTGAAACAGAGGTTAATTTGATAACCGCCGTGGCCAATCAGGCGGCGGTTGCGATCCTGAATACTGAGCTTATGGTTAAAACCAAAGTGATCCAGGAGGAACTGGAAACCCGAAAACTGGTGGAGCGGGCCAAAGAGATTTTGATGCGACGACGAAGCATGTCGGGAGATGAAGCATTTCGTTGGATCCAAAAGCGGAGCATGGACTCTAGAAAGACCATGCGTGAAGTGGCTGAAGCGATTCTGCTTTCGGATGAACTTGAATAACTTTTTTAGACCACTGCTGTCCGGTTTAAATTTATAAAAACGCTATAACTATCTATAATAGATATAAAAAATAAGCATTTCAACTGTTATCGACTTGAAATTCGATTTATATGGGGCATAATCCTTTCGTTAAATTTAATGCGAAAGGATGCCTCCAATGTACCACGGTCGTACCGTTTTCTCACAGATTTTGAGTATTACTCTTTTTGCGAAAAAGCCCATTTTACAGGTGCTCACAACGAGCGAATACAAAAAACAAATTAATAGTGACCATATCCAACTAAAATTGTTCGATATTTAACC
>JBHPCZ010000138.1:0-8119 GCA_042573625.1 Thermodesulfobacteriota bacterium | reverse complement strand
AAAAATCAGGCGAAACAATCACCGGATGCAAAAACTTAACCGGAAATTACTGATTCTGTGTTGAACTTAATCCAAATGTTAATTCCTTTCCAAAAGGAGGTGATGGCAGGACGCCGCGTTAAAAACCAAACAAGGTAACTTTAACAGTAGAACGTGATTTGAGGATAAATAAGTTTCTATTTTTTCAAACATGCCAATGTCAATACAAGGAGGTCAAAATGAAAAAGAGAATCTTGACCATAGCAATCTGCGCTGTCCTTTCAATGGGCCTGCTGCTTTTGCCGGCCTTAACGCTGCAAGCACAAGCCGCAGATAAAATCGGGTGGGTCGGTCCTGTTTACACAGAGCTTTCCGAAAGTCTGACCAAAGGTTTCAAGGCCTACTATAAGAAAACCTATGGTAAGGACGTGGACATCACGTTCGTTCGGCCGGGCGGGTGGCCGGTCGTCGTGGACAAAGTGAGAGCGTGGGGCGGCAAACCCGATGCCGATATCTTTCTGGGCGCCGGCGCTCCGGCCCATGAAGTCTTGAAGAAAGAGGGACTGCTCGTCCCATACAGGCCAAAAAATTGGGATAAGATTCCCGCCGAATGGCACGGCATGAAGGTCAAAGATAAAGATGATTATTGGACCTGTTTCGCACCCTGGATCGTCACCAATCTCTACAACGAAAAGGTGTTGAAAAAGCTGCGGCTGCCGCCGCCCAAAACGTGGAAGGATCTGATCAACCCCATATACAGGGGTAACATCGTGCATACGCTGCCATACGCTTCCGGCACCATGCATGAAGCCGCAGAAATCATCTTGCAGACAATGGGAGAAAAGGAAGGATGGGCATATCTCAGATTACTGGCGGCGCAGTTGGCCCGTTTCTCCACCGGCAGCACGGATACAACCCACCTCGTCAGCCGCGGCGAAATTCCCATCGGGATCGCGCAGCCGCAAATGAACGCGATGGCTGCCCGCAAAGACGGCTATCCCGTGCGGGATTTGCTCCCTGACAAAACGATCCTGGTTCCGGAGGCAGTGGCGTTGCTCAAAGGCGCACCCAACGAAGCGGTCGGGAAGATCTTTCTGGACTGGTTATTCAGCATGGACGGACAAAAACACGTGTTGGATGGCCGTTACTTCGCAGCCAGAACGGACATTAAATTCTCCGTGTGGGAAAAAGAAGGCGTCGAAATGGCCCAGCACGCCACGAAAGCGCTGGGAGCTGATTCGTTCTGGGATCTGGATGTCGGGTTCATCGAGTATGATCTGGAGCTCGCCGCGAAGCGGTTTGACGAAGTCAATAAATACTATGAGTATGAAATTTACAGAAAATGGGGCGAGCTGAAAAGCAGCCTGTTCCTGATCGAGGAAGTCGAGGGAGAAATTCAGGCGGCAAAAGCCCTGAAGATGAACGTAAAAAAGGCCGAAGCCAAAATAAAAGAGGCCCGAAAGCTCTTTGAGATGGATGGCGCGTATGCGGCAGCCCGCCTATCTGCATCAAAGGCGCGCGCGCTGCTTGTAGCGCCGTAACAGCCAATAAATATCCTACCCCAAAGGGGCCGGTTTTGGATTAATCCCTGGAAGGGGCAGTTTTGCTTAAAGCCGTAAAAGTTAAAAGTGTCTAAAGTGATCTAAAGTGCCTAAAGTTAAGGAGTCGCTTCGCTCCGCTGATTTTATATAATTGGCAGAATTCCTTAACTTTAGCTCACTTTAAACTTCTGCAGTGATTCTTCAGGCAGAGCCGGAAAACTCTGACCTGGCCCTCCAAGGTGTAGGCTCTACGAGCCTGAGGACCAGAGAGCCAGGTTTTTTATGGCAAAATAAAGGGATCGAACATGTCTCGCGGAAATACCTTTCTGGCAACACTCCTGTGGTCGGTCATTGCCTTTCTCGTGCTGTATCCGCTGTCAATTCTGGTGCTGGAAAGCTTCAAGATCTCCGCGACCGGCGGCACGGGGCTAACCAATTACCTGGAATTCTTCCAAGACACCTATTATCTTAAAACCTTTGGAAATACCTTGCTTTTGAGCACACTGGTGCTCCTGACGACCACCCTGTTCGGAATACCCCTGGCGTACATTCTGGCAAGATACAGACAGCGGGGGAAGACTATTTTCACCGCCCTGATCCTGTTGCCGATTGTGCTGCCCGCTTACGCCGGCGTATTTGCATTTATCATCTTTTTCGGCAGGTTCGGAACGCTGAACCTGCTCCTCACGGAATCGGGACTGATCAAGGCGCCCATAAATTTCATCTACGGGCTGCACGGTCTGGTTTTCGTGCAATCCCTGCACATGCTCCCGTTTATCGTCCTGAGTCTTGCCGCAGGTTTCACCACCATAGACCCCTGCTTTGAAGAAGCCGCCGAAATCGAGGGCGCGAGCGGTTTTTGGAGATTCCTCACCGTCACGTTGCCGCTCTGCACGCCAACCTATCTGGCCGGCGCTGTCATCGTATTCCTGTGGCCTTTTACGGACTGGCTCACGCCGATGATTTTGGGGCAGGTGGACTTTCTCCCTTCGATTGCGTATATCAACATCGCCTATCACTTTACCGACATGCATCGCAAGTACATGGGAATCGTGGCGGTGGTCGTTTCTTCCGTTGTTTGCATTTCCCTCTTTTTGATCGTCAGGTGGTGGGTTGAACGGAAAAAGTATACCGGTCTCTCCAAAGGGACAACGTCTGAAGGAAGAGTGATCGACCCCGGCCCGGTGATGACAGTGGTCTCGTATCTGTACATGGGTTTTATCGCCGCCCTCGTCCTGCTGATTCCGACGGTGCTGGGGCTGGCCGCTTTTTCCAGAAGATGGGTCCTCGAGCCGCTTCCAACCTATTGGACCCTCGAAAATTTCAGGGTAATCCTTATGGAATCCCCGCTTTTGATAAAAAACTCCTTTGTCTTCAGCGGAATCGCTTTGCTTTTCGGAATCGCCTTCGGGCTTCCGGCCGCCTATCTCATCGTCCGCACCCGTGTTCCGGGGAGAAATGCCCTCGACTTCGTGATCACCCTGATGCTGGCTTTCCCGGGTATGGCGGTCGCCGTGAGTTATCTCTTGGCATTTTGGGACAAGATCCCCCTGGCCACGTATTGGATCATCATGCCGCTGGCCCTCTTTGCACGGCGGCTCCCGTACTTTTTGCGGATGGCGCATTCCTCCTACTTGCAGCTGGATGTTTCCCTCGAGGAGGCTTCCGAAGTATCGGGCGCGGGCAAACTCAGAACTTTTTTCTATATATCTTTGCCGCTGCTGATCAAAGGGGTACTCGTCGGCGTCGTGATGTTTTTCATCATGGCGTTTCAGGAAATTTCTACCGCGATATTCCTTTATCGCGGCGGATGGGAAACCTTGCCCATCGGAATCTATTTGAACTGGCACCGCGGCATGGAGTTCGGCATCGCCGCTGCCATGGCTTTTCTGATGATTGTGATCACCTTTATTCTTCTGCTGATCATCGCAAGAATCAGCGGGGGGGTCCTCAAAGCGGCCTGGGGTCCCGGCGGCACGTAACCCGCATTTCTCATGAAGAATTTATTTTTGGTTTTGAAAACAAAAAAGAAACTTCCTAAAATCAGGAGATTATATTAAACCCGGATGCCTTTGATTAAAGAGCTTCTGTTTCGATGAATATCGTAACGCTAAAAAACAAATTCTTCACCAAAGGCGAGGCTGAGCAACACAGTGCCTTCGGCATGACTCCTTCGGCGTCTGTGTTATTCAGCCCTCGAAGTAAAATACTACGCCTTCGGCCTGAAATGTCTTGTTCCTGAGTCGCTCAGCCTCGTGAGAAAACCGGGCAAAAATCTTCGATGAGGGTAATAAGTCGGGCATGTGTAACGCGCATTTATGGTACCTCGCAGATTGAGCGATCATTTAAGGAGACAAGTTGGATGGCTTTTATAGAGATAAAAAATTTGTTCAAGCGCTTTAAGAAAGTTGTGGCAGTCAATCACATACAGCTTGAAGTGAACGAGGGTGAATTACTGACGCTGTTAGGACCCAGCGGATGCGGAAAAACAACCACCTTGCGCTGCATCGCGGGACTGGAAATACCGGAAGAGGGGGATATCATTATAGACGGCAAGCCGATGCTTTCCAAAGGATTTGTACAGCCGTCTAAAAGGGGCATCGGCATGGTGTTCCAGAACTATGCCGTATGGCCGCATATGAAGGTGTACAAAAATATCATTTACGGCTTGAAAATCGAGAAGATGCCCAAGCGGGATATCCAGAAGAAGGCGCAACAGATATTGGAATTGGTGGGTTTGGATGGCCTGGAAGATCGGTATCCGGCTCAATTGAGCGGCGGGCAGCAGCAACGGGTGGCGCTCGCTCGCGCGCTGGTGAGTAACCCCAAAGTACTGCTGTTGGATGAACCGCTGAGCAACCTGGATGCCAAACTCAGAGAAGAGTTGAGATTTGAAATCAAGAGCCTGGTCAGACGTATGGGCATCACATCGGTCTATGTGACCCACGACCAGGCGGAGGCGATGGTGATCTCTGATCGAATCGCCATCATGGATTCGGGAAACGTGGTGCAAATCGGCACTCCGGAGGAGATTTATGAAAAGCCGGCCAACAGGTTTGTCGCCGATTTTATCGGCACCATGAACTTTATGTCCGGGGAGATCGTCCAGGTCGTCCCGGATACGGATTCGGTTTACGTCCGCACCGAATTTGCCGAGAAGATGCTGTGCAAGACGTCCGGCATCACGGCAACAACACCGGGGGATAAAGTGTATGCATCCATACGCCCTGAAGATGTTGAAATTATTACGGAACCCACTCAAAACATGGAGAACCTGTTCAAGGGTACCATTGCCCACAAGGCATACCTGGGCAACTTCCTATTCTTTTTCGTAAACGTGAACGGCAACATGATCCGGGTGCAGGTTTCGCATATCTTGCCGCAGGAAGAAGGAGAGGAACTTCATCTGTATTTAAATCCGGATAAATGTATGATCCTGTCTGACTAGTGTCTATCCAGAAATGAGGATTTTTGTTCTATATCAAGGCATGCGAAAAAAATAACCGCAGGTGCCCCGCAGGAAATGCCCTTGGGGTGCATATGATTGATATTCCGAGGATTATTTTTTGAGCATAACACAGAAATTGGGCAAAAAGACCATTTATGGATGGGCACTAACTAAAACCAGTTTCAAAATCCCACCTAATGTCCGAATGCTGTGTTGAAAGCCTGTTGTATTGTTTCACAATACTCAAACATCGAAGGCCTTTCCCTTATCATGCAACCTTCTTGAACTCTATATGAAATGCTGTTCCATTATCAATGTTGAAACGTATTTCTCCTTTTAGTTGACCAACAATCAACTGTTTTGTCAGTTTTAGTCCAAGGCCAGTTGCGTTGTTAAGATCGACACCATCAGGAATACCCCTACCATCGTCCTTGACGCTTATTTGGATGGTATTGCCGGTTGAATTATTGATGGAAATATAGACCGTTCCCTTCTCCTGTTCTTGAAAGGCATGTTTGAATGCATTGGTAATCAGTTCATTCAACACTAAGGCACATGGAATCGCCTGGTTTAGAGAAAGATAGACTTTCGAAGGTTCTATAATCGTAGTAAGCAACCTTTCATTCCCTTTATAGGTTTGAGAAAGATGTTCCGCCAGTTCCTGGATATGCCTTCCCATATCGACCTGGTCGAACCTGTCAGATTGATAAAGTTGGGTGTGAATCAGGGCCATGGAATGGATTCTGGCCTGTGCGCCTTCACATAGATTTTGAATTTTCCGATTTTCCATTTGCATACTGCTCAAATCGAGAAGGCTTGAAATAATTTCAAAGTTGTTTTTGACGCGATGGTGTACTTCGCTTAAGAGCACTTCTTTCTCTCTCAGCGATGCAGAGATCTGATCTTCTACAAGCTTTCGGCCCTCTATTTCCTTTTTTAGCTGTTTGTTTGCTCTTGCTAAATCGGCAGTACGTTTCTTTACCCGATTTTCCAACTCACCGTGAGCTTTTCTCAACTCCTCCTCTGCCTGCTTGCGATCGGTGATGTCCACCGCAGCTATAATGCTCCCTTTGGAAATATCCGGTGGGTTAAGTGGGTTCACCTGAACGTGGCAATCAAAGACCCTCCCATCCTTGCGAACCCACTTGCTCTCCACTTGTCCATTCGAGTACAGCTCACGGCCGACACGCTCATACTCTTCATCATCTGAATAGGCTACCCTGACGTTTCTCCCTTCGAGGGAGCCTTCCTCATAGCCCAGCATGCTGTATATGGTTTTGTTACCCCACTTTATGATCCGGTCCTGGGCGAAACCAATCCCAACTGGAGAGGTGGCGAGAATTGCCTCAAGGGTCTCCTCACTTTTCCGCAGCGCCTCCTCCGCCTCCTTGCGCTTGCTGATATCTATGGCGTAAGTGCGTACTCCTGCTACCTTTCCATCCTTATGAATCAGACTGGAAGTTACAAGACCCCAAAAGGTTGAACCATCTTTACGTAACAAGCGATACTCAGTTGGAGGTATTTGTTCCCCTTGCATCATCCTTTGAATACGCTCATAGTGTTTCGCATGCTCTTCCGGGGCTACCAACCGTAAAACGCTAAAACCTTCTTCAAAATCTTCAGGTACATAACCTGCCAGCTTATATCCATGTGGGTTAACATAGGTAAGAGTTTTATCAAGACCATACTCAACAATTACTGAAGGTAACATCGTAGCTGTATCTCTGAAACGCGCCTCACTCTCCCGAAGCATCTCGTCGGCCTTCACTCGCTCGGTCACATCTCTAATTATACCCTCTACAGCTATAGGCTTCCCTGTCTGATCGTAAACAAGGCGAGAATTGGTTTCTGTAGCAATCATTGCCCCATCTTTTCGTTTCAGGATGCCCTGAAATATGATTTTTCCATGTTTAACAATTTCTTTTTTAAAATGTTCCCGATCCTGTGGGTTTGCATAAAAATCTTCTGCAATATTTTTCCCAATCATTTCCTCAATGCTGTCATAACCCAAAAGCCTTGCCCCGGATGGGCTCACCGTAATCAGGTTGCCATCAAGGCCTGCTCGGTAATAAATATCATTAATGTTTTCAAATATGCTTCGGTACTTATCCTCACTTTTCAGCAGCGCTTCCGCAACCTGCTTACGGTCAGTAATATCCAGTAAAATGCCGTTAACATATTTGTTCCACCCCTTTTTATCGGCACCCCCTGTTGAAATGGCATGTATCCAGCGCCATTCACCTTTTTTGCGGTTATACGTCCGGTACTCCTCATCGAACCTAAGTGTTTTGAATGCCCGCTGATTAGCTTGGGTAATCCTTTCTATATCATCGGGATGCATGCTTTCAAACCAAGTTTCAAATTTCATTGGTTCTGGAATGCCCAAAATATCTTTAACTGAGGGGCTTACAAAGTTAACCTTGAGCCGATGAGGGTTAGTTTCATCACTGACAAGCTGGAATACGGCAAAATTTGTGGCACTTTCCATGAGAGATCTCAAGTGCTCTTCACTTCTGCGCAACGATTTCTCAGCTTCTTTTTGCTCTGTTATATCAATAAAGATACCATTTACATGTGAAATTTGTCCTTCATTATCAACTACGCCGGTTGAAATAGCATGTATCCAAATCCATTGTTTTTTTATGGAGTTATAGTATCGGCAAATTTCATCAAACCTGTTGGTCTCAAAGGCTTTTTCATTAGCCTGTTCAACCCTTGCCAAATCATCCGGGTGAATATTGGAAAAATAAGTTGCAGAAGAAAAATTTTCCGGTTCACAGCCAAGTATGTCTCTGATTGATGGACTAACAAAAGTTGTTCTCAAGAAGTATGGATCTTTTTTATCAACAATCAATCGATAAATTGCAAAACCGTCAGCACTCTCCAAGATTGATTGTAGATGTTTATCTTTATCGTGCAGTTCTTCTTCGATCAGTTTGAGCTTAATTGATTGTTCCCCAAGCTCTTTAACTCTTTGTTCTAATTCTTCATAGGTTGGTTTTTCAGCCATTAGTAAAATCTCCGATCAATCGTGATAGACGGTAGGATAGAACACAATATATAGATCATCATAAGAATAGCGAAAATTCATGGTTACTTGAGAATCATCTAAAAGGCGCCTCCCAATCGCAAAAAAGGATGCGATTTGTTA
>JBHPCZ010000137.1:0-8225 GCA_042573625.1 Thermodesulfobacteriota bacterium | reverse complement strand
GCCTTGTCCTTTTTCCCGATTATTACTAGCGTGGGTATTGTCAAATTTTTTAATCGGTTGAAATTATAAATTTTATTATCAGGATGTAAATACTGCAACCATGTCTCTTTACTGACCAAAGCGGCATCACCAACAAATTCATACAATTTTTTTCGAGGTAATGGATTCGTTAAAACACTTTTAAAAAATGGTTTTAAAAGGCATTTTTTTTGAGAAACAAATAACAGAATGGGTGATATAAAGGAAAAACCTTTTGAAAATAATGTCCCTGGTCCAGGGTTCATAAGAATGAGAGATTTTATTTTTTCAGGAAAATTAATAGCAAATTGAATTGCAATAGCCCCTCCCATTGACATTCCCGCAAGAATACATTCGTCTATATCTTTTAAAATGACAAACTGATAAATATCATCAGCCATTTGCTGTAAATTACACCCGACTTTAACTTTGTTGGAATTACCATGCCCACGCACATCAATAGCATAGACCTTATACCTTTTCGTTAGATCCGGCACATAGTTATCTGCCCACATTTTTGAGGAAGATAAAAAACCATGTAACAAGATGACTGCCTCTTCTCCATCTCCATATTCTTCGTAATACAATTCTATGTTGTTGATTTCAATCTTCGGCATAATATGTTGGAGTTAACCGGTGCGCCAATGTTTGGCGCATCCGCGTTGAACGAATTGTTATGCGCTTTTTATTGCAGTTTTCCGTTCCACCAGCGAACTTTTAATACCTTTAAATTATTAAGGGCAACAATCTTGATGGTTGTTATCTTTGTACCTCTGGGAATATTATTGCATATAGCAATTATATCCCTCCTGGAACCGTTAACATCCCATGTTTTTTCTGGTTTGTAAGTTTCCCCGTTTACGTCTGTTAAAGTAATATCCATATAGTCGGAAAAATCCCGATCTTTCTTTGTTTCAGGGATACCGCTTAATTCAAAAATTAGTTCTTTGTCGGGGTAGGATGTGCTTATTTTATGGTGAAAAGTGATTTCAGAACCATTGTTAAGAATAAAGTTAGTAGCAATAGGTGTTTCAGACGAACATCCCCATACTAGTAACATACAAATAATGATGAGGTATTGATATGTATTAGTCAGATGCATTCGGGTCATGATGAAGTACGACAAAATAAGTGAAAATACTCAAAGCCAAGGGAGAAAAGATCATTAGGATATAATCAAAAACATCAAGCTTTTCTTGTGTGAAAAAAATCACGGCAGAAACTGTGCAAGCGAATATGAAAACAAATGAGCCTACAAATTTTGCACTTTTCTTTTTGGATTTTATTTCACAACAATCTTTCATTTTTATCTTCTTAGCCTGAATTGGTCATCCGTCGTCTGTGTTCAACCGAGCGTAGTTCAGCATCAGTTGCAGCGACTGTTTATGCCATTCTTGTCAAAGTTCAAGCCTTCTAACTGCGCTTCTTGCGAATTCAAACAAATCATCTATCGTTTCAGGATTTTCTATCGTCGCGTTTCTATCAGCGAGGTAAGCAGCTAATCGATTTCCTCGTATTTGGATTTCTGGACGGAAGGAGAGATTCTCGGCAAGATCAGCCAGTTGTTTCAAAACACCCTCATCCAGAGTCTTGCCAGCGGAAGACGTCCCCGATGCCCTAACAACCATGAGAAAAGGTCCGATATTTAGTTCTTTGATAATAGGATCCTGAAGATAGATAGTATCCTTGTCCGCATTTCCTTTACAGAACTGAACCGTACACCGCTCCGATATAGTCTCATCATTTGTTATACCGGCAACGAACCATTCCCTGGCCCAACCTTCCAAAAAACGAACCCTGTGTCGAAAAAGTATAGCAGCCGCTCCATTCAGTTTTCCTTCTACGACATCATTCGGTATGATTTTCCCGAGGGATGGAGATTTAAATTGTCCTATCCCATCAAAATCCTTTGCAAAACGCTGTGCTTTCTTCTCATCGTCTTCTTCCTGGTATTGAAGACCATTCCTATCTGCGAAATCCCTAAATGCACTGGCTTTCACTTTTCTTTGCTTTCGGGCGGTGTGAATCATGGCATAAACAAAAAAACCAAGGAATAGAAGCAGACCCAAAGGAATTAGTATGTCTTTCATAGGTACAAAGCCCTCTTAATAGTATCCTCGGCTTTATTGTTTTTGCGCATAACGGCGGGGTTCACTTGACGGCGCGTAGGCGACGGTCAAGTGCAACCCATGGTTCGCCATTTTCGTCCCTTGATGTTCTTCACAGCTCGTGGAATCACTGGCTGTTCATCCATTGAGTTATGAATGCTACCGCATTAGATGTGCCGTTTTCCTTTCGGAGACGGTTGCCCAATGTAGCAGCGTTTTGGCGCATCGTTGAGTCATTCATCACCACGTCAATAGCGTGACAGAGACGCTCAACGGTTAGCCTCTTCTGTGGTATTGGAGACGGTCCAACTCCTAGGCGCTCTACATGCCGCCCCCAGAAGGGTTGGTCTCCGAAGAACGGACAGATAATGCTCGGTTTCCCTGCCAGCAGTCCGGCGGCAGTCGTTCCGCATCCACCATGGTGCACTACAGCACTGACCTGCGGGAAGAGCCAACTATGCGGTGCGGCTTCAATGAACATGACTGATTCTGATTGTGCTGAAGCAGTTGGTTCAAGACCACCCCAACCCCGGGCAAGAACCGCTCGCACTCCGGTACGCCGGACAGCTTCCAAAATGATCTGCGTGACATGCTTTGGATCACGTCCGAAGATGCTTCCAAACCCAAAGTACATTGGCGGTTCGGCCCTTGACAAGAACTCGGTCAAGGATCCTGGAGGATTCCAGTGCTCGGCTTGGTTGAGAAACCAGTAACCCGTCACAGTTGCAGTCTCGGCCCAATCTTCCGGAGGAGGGATTATATGTCGGCTGAATCCATGTAACGCTGGGATCGGGCGGCCATCCGGAAGCCGCATCCTGAGACCGGGGCTGCGTGGGTATAGCCCGTGCTGTATGCGCCACTTACTGACTCTTTTGCTCATCATCAACAATATCCTTCTAATGAGTTGATAGGTCAGCCAACGATACCCAGGTCCTAAGGGAAGCTCGGGGAATCCCATCGCTTGGAATCTGGTTGTCGGCACATAGATTGGGAGCCAAAAGGCCAGCATGCATGCTACCCCGAGTTTCTCGGCGAAGTCTGGCGCACCGAGAGCCTTGGGGTGGTACAGAATCAGGTCCGGAGCTGACTCCTTGCTCGCCGCCCAGACGTCTGCCATCTGCCGCTCTTGGAGATTGCCAAGCTTCGAGATCATGGGCACCAGAGTTGCCAGGGTCTTCCAGAAACTTCCCGCATTCCCGAGGATGATCTTCCCCTCTGGTGAGTGCATGAAATCGATGAAATCGTTGTTAACGTAGGCATAGCCGAGACCGTTTTCCCGAATGAAGGGCTCGAAGTGCGCACAGGTGCAAATGGTGATTTCATGGCCGGACTCCATCAGTGCTCGGCCCAATGCGACATAGGGTTGTACATCACCTCGTGTGCCAATTGTCGCAATTAGAATCTTCATGCTGTCATTCTTTTAGCGAACGACTGAACTGTGCGGCGAGGCTTTTTTCGTCCGCACCAGTGATTGGTTAGGTCCTGTTCAGTGCATAGAATGAAGCATTCAAATAGGTTGCGAACAGAACCCAGATTAGATAGGGCCACAGCAATATAGATGCGGCCCTATTAGTTTGCCAAAAGTACCATGCCATCACTATCAGAGAGAGGTCTAGAAAGACGATATCAATTAAGGCTAAGCCAGGCGCCTTCAGTCCAAAAAAGATGCCAGTCCATGCGATATTGCTGATTAGATGCAAAACAATCAGTACATAAATCCCATATCCTGTTTCGCTTTTATATTTCCGCAGAAACAGGAATATGGAAATCGCTATCATCACATAAAGTATTGTCCAGACAGGGCCAAACACCCAATCTGGTGGTGTAAGCCTCGGTCTTTGTAATCCTTTATACCATTCGTTCATTCATTTTTCCATTGTTGGACCTAACAATTACTATACAGGATTAATTCTGTATATCCCAACATATCATTGCTTTTACAGATTTATTTTAATCGGTAGTCAAAACCTTCTGAGTGAAGATCCCTTGCAAATATCGTCTTTAAAAATGGTTACATATATCGTCATCTGTTAGATCGTTTCAATCCTCCGGTTTTTCCGAATCTGTCAAGAATGTAGACCTGACCCCGTTGTTTTTTTCTATCGATAGAATTTTGTCAACCTTTTGGGGGCCAACGGTGGAGATCATGTGTACGCCCGACCCCCATTCCGATGCCGGGCTAACCGAACATGCCCTTGAGCGTGAAAAAGAAAAATGCCGACATAAAACCGCTTGCCGGCAGCGTGACGACCCAGGAGACAATGATGTTGAACACCACCCGCAGATCCAGGGCCCCGATACCACGGGCCAAACCGATGCCGAATACCGCTCCGACCAGAATGTGGGTGGTCGAAACGGGGATTCCGGTTCGGGAAGCCAGAACAACGGTTGTTGCGGCCGCCAGCTCGGCACAGAAGCCGCTGGACGGGGTGAGTTCCGTGATCCTTTTGCCGACGGTCAGCATGACCTTGTAACCCAGAGTGACCAAACCCAATACAATGCCGCCGCCGCCCAACAGCAGAATCCAAACGGGCAGGGGCGATTTCTGCATCACCTCGCCGCCGGAATCGACGATGCTGAAAACAGCGGCCAGCGGGCCGATGCCGTTCGCCACATCATTTGAACCATGGGCAAAAGCCATTGAACAGGCAGTGAACAGCATCAGCGGCGTAAACACCTTTTCGACGCCGGCAAAATGGAATTTTCGATCGGATTTTTCATCGAATTCAACTCTTTTTATTAACAGCCAGCCCAAAAAAGAAGCTATGCCCCCGATGCCGGCGGCAACCAGAAAACTTTCCCCGACAGACAGATCGACCTTTAAATGTTTCAGACCCTTGAACAGAGTTACCAGGGAGATAACAAAACCGACCAGAAAAACATAGGCCGGCGCATATTTTTTTGCATTTGCAAGGGGGTTGTCCGTTTGCAAAATCAATTTTCGAACGCTCATGACCAGAAGAAAACTGATGGTACCGCCCACGAGCGGTGAAATTATCCAACTGGCGACGACTTTGGTAATTTTTCCCCAGCTCACCGCGTCGATCCCGATCCCGACAACCGCAAAACCCACGATCGCGCCAACAATCGAATGCGTTGTCGAGACCGGCCAGCCTTTTGCCGAAGCGACCATCAGCCAGACGGCCGCCGCCAGTAAAGAAGCGAGCATGCCGTAAACGAGGATTTGGGGTTCATTGATGATCGAAGAAGGGTCGATAATCCCCTTTCGAATCGTCGTGGTCACATGCCCCCCGGCCAAAACAGCGCCCAAAAATTCAAAGACCACCGCGATATAGATTGCCTGTTTGACGGTGACAGCTCCCGCGCCCACCGAGGTTCCCATGGCGTTTGCCAGATCGTTTGCGCCGATGCCCCATGTCATGTAAATCCCGAAAACAACAGCAATTACAATAAAGATAAATCCGTGCTGCGCAATTATTTCCATGATGTGCCTCTGTCTTTTTCTTTCCCTTACTGGGCTAAAAACAACAGGATTCGGTCACCGACATTTTCCGAATGATTGGCCACCTCGCCGATCTCCTCGACCAATTTATACCAGTGCATGGCACAGACCGGGGTTAATTGTTTCTCGATGGAGAATAAGGCCCGGTTAAGTTTTTTTGCCAAATCATCCGTAATCTCTTCGGTTTGTTTTAAGTCGGTAATCATTTCGGTAACCGTCGACGAATAGCGCCCTCCAAAACCCACTTCCAGCAGGTCATCCAGTTCTTCGATGACCTTCAGGGATTTATCGTACGTGTCGAGGGTTCGTTGAAGAAATTCCACCAGAAGGTCGCGGATGGCTTCCGGGACTTCCATTTCGCGGGTGCTCAGAATGCCGGCGATGTTTTCGACGGTATCCGCGATCGAGTCCTGTTCCGATATGAGGCCTAAAAGGTCCATGCGGGCGACCGGCAAAAAAATGGATTTGGGCAGGGTGAGCCGCAGCTCATTTTTGATCGTATCGGCTTCGCTTTCGAGCCTGTCAATTTTTTCGGCGATTTCGTTGACTCGATTTTGATCCTTTGCAAGCAGCGCCTCGAACAGGGGCATGAATTCAGCCACGCACTTGGCGACAACCCGCATATGTTCCTGAACCGGTTTGAATGGAGACCGGCGAAGCAGTTTAAAAAGAGGGCTTGTCGTTTTCATAATAAAGTTATCTCCTTATCTTTTTTCAATTACAAGGGCACTGAGATTGATTTAATTGCTGTGGTAACTTTTGGTTGGGATTGTATACCGGTTGTCGGAAAATAACACTTGCATGCAACTATAATGATTAGGGTTTTGGGGTTGGGTCATAGTAACCGACTATAATAACGGCAAACGAAGCCCCCATAATCGTCTTACACCGCCCTTTTGGCCCCCAAAATGCCCTTCTAATGCTCTGTTTTACACAAAACTTGAACGTTTAATCTATTATATCATGATGTTCCCGTGGCCCGAGCGCCATTTCTCATTTGCCCAACGTTCGAGCTGAGACCCGCGCGTTTTTTGCGTGTCGATTTTCAAGCGACTGGTGATGTGCTTTTTGATGTATCAAGTGCCAAGCAGGCTTCATTACTTTGGCTGTTTCTGGCTGATGAGCCAGGCCCGTGCTTCTTGCTCCGTGCGAAAGACCCTTTGTTCTAAAAATTCATCTTCCCGGTAAACATCGTGAACCCTCGCTACTCCAAAAGCGAGGTCCTGCGGTGCAACAACCGCTGCCTTTGAAGGTATCAAAAACTTTGACTTGCCGTATTCCGCTAGTTTCTGAAGATGAGCATCGGTCAAACTAAAACCATTACTTAAATCCCAGAGCCTCAGCTCGCTTAGATAGTTTTCAGCAACATCATCAATAGCATTGCAGATATCGTCCAGTCCAGGGTCAATGGAAAAGCGAACAGTGGTAATTCCGTCTTTAGATTCAATCAAGTATTTACTACCCATTAAAAAACACCTTTGATGGTAAAGCACATAACGTTGTACGTTATCGGTGCGCGGCGGCTTTTCGCGCTGATCTTCCCCTCAAAAAGTGGACTGCTTTTCGTATTAGCTGACCCGTTGTTCAAATTCAAGCGGAGAACAGTCGTTCACCGCTGAGTGTAAACGTTTTTTGTTATAAAAATGCGTGATGTATCCTTTCAGACTCATTTCGTATATTTCGATTTATCATCTTTGCGTATTTATGGACGTCCCCAAGTCTGGTTATGGTGCACTTTGAACCTGAATTCACCTATCCGGTCTACTCCCTATTCAGGTAATGGTAGATTCTATAACCTGCTTTTTGCTCAAATCTATCCGGCATCCAACCCTTTTTTAGGATACTGTCGGTAATAATAGCCATATTTATTCCAGCCGGGTCTTTAAGCTGATCTGAAATAGGCAACTTGAAGTCTTCTGGTTGTCCCTCAAAAGACTCGATACAATGTTTTACTTCTTCAATTGTGCTTATCGGTTCCATGTTTTTTTCCAAGGGCATATAACGATGAAACCGCCGATCATCTAAATCTGATACAGAGATAATCCTGGAAGCGCCTTGTTCTAATGCTTCCCGGTGGCTGCCTCCTCTTTCCTTGATTTTTTCAGCTACAAAATTCTTACCCTCAATAATAGAAAGATTCTCTCCGCCTATACTTATATCAAATAGAATTGTCTTTTCTTCTCCTATGTCGGCCCTGATGTGCATGTGATCATCAAAACATTTTTCATGTTTTGTCTTAATTTCGGTTTTCTCAATTCCCAGCATGTTTGACAATTCTTGTTTAATTGTATTGCACTCACTGCAATTTGAGTTATGGGTTATTTTGTCATAAATAGCCGTGCCAGCAGTAATGCTGATAAATAACCCTGCAGCAATTCCCAAAACTATCCATCCAAAAAAATATGTCAGAGCAATTATAATAAAAAGAAGAATTGATATTATTGGTAACTTAAATCCGTGATTCACTGTCAGCCCCATACGAGATAGAATCAATCTTTAGCTCATTCTTATTATGTTTCCCTCAACGATTATTATTTGTACTATTTTTAACACATCGCCAGCATCACCCGCCGTGCCCAGAGCGTCAGCGGCGGGGATGGTCGGGTGAATGCACTTGATACTAGTTATGGCCTTCC
>JBHPCZ010000136.1:0-8428 GCA_042573625.1 Thermodesulfobacteriota bacterium | reverse complement strand
TTTGCCACATGAAAAATTAAAGTTCCTTGCCTATCATGATCCACTTACAGACCTGCTTAACCGGAGAGTAATGGAAGATGTTCTGAAAAGGGAATTTACCCGAGCAGTCCGATACAAAAGCAGCCTTACGGTTGTCTTTATCGATCTCGACGATTTTAAGACGATAAATGATACCTACGGACATGATCGAGGTGATGATCTTTTAAAACACGTGGCAAAACTATTGATTGATAGGTGCCGTGAAACTGATGTTGTGGCACGGTTTGCCGGAGATGAGTTTGTCATTATCCTTCCAGAAACTTCTCCTGAAAATGCAGAGCGCCTAATATTTCGCCTCATGAAAGATCTTTCAAAGTACCCCTTGAAAAAAAGGGGAGTTACCATCCCGATCTCCATCAGCTATGGCGTGGCGTCTACCAAAGACACATCGATTAAGAACCATCAACAGCTTTTAAAAAAGGCAGATCAAAAACTGTATCTGGCAAAAAAAGATAAGAAGTCAGCGCGTAAAGCGCCCATATAAATCAAGAGAGGCAACTCCATTTCAAAGGGTTTGCCTTTTTGTTTTTTATAGATTTTGGGATATATGTAATTGATGAAAGCTGCCGCTAGTTTTCACTTTTGACAAGATATCACAAAGCCGGTCAAAACTGTGATATTTGTAAGATATCTGTGCTTTTATAAACTTCTTATATTTCCACGATACATCAGTATTTTTCCATATCCTTACGAACAGAATGCCTATCCTTCCATAAATCGGTATGCCGTTCACCACTGCCTGTTTTTTTAGAATTACACAAAAGCAGTTGACATTTATGCCACAATGTGGTATGTTTTGATTGGAAAAGTACCATGCTTCGGAGGCCATAGTATACTGAAGGAGCATAATGACCACAGCACTCATATAATGAAATATATGGGATTGTTGCGATGAAGAATGAAATTTGGGAAAAATATAATATAACTTATTAAATTACATAGAAGTAATGATAGAAAACATTCAACTTTTATGAATCTTTGTGGACATAAATCGTACTCGTTTGTCAAAATATTTAGGTACAATAATAATAGTTAGGCTCACTAAATAATTTAACCAAAGAGGAGATTAGAATGAAAAATAAATTAACGATAGTTGCTCGTATTGAAGCAAAGAAAAATAGTGTTGATTTGGTAAAATCTGAACTACTTAAGCTAATAGGTCCAACTCGTAACGAACAAGGATGTTTGCAATATGATTTGCATCAAGGTGTTGATAATCCTGAAGTCTTAATGTTTTACGAAAGCTGGGAAAATCGTGAGTTATGGCAAATTCATATGAATAATGAATACCTTAAGGCTTATATGGAAGCGACGGAGGGTTTGATTAAAGATTTTACTCTAAATGAGATGTCACAAATAGACGAAGCCTAGTAAGGTACGCCAGCGGACAGTTAAGGTTACCGCTAAGTTTAGGCTTAGGCAAGAATGCAAATGACTCATAAGCCATTTGCAAAAGTATTGAAATAAGCTGAAACGATCTATAAACAAACTGACACAAGCCTAACCATGGATTCCACGAGATGCCTTCGCTTCGCTCAGACACACGTGGACCCGGTCGTTATATAGAGAGTAAATACAACAGCTTACAATAGGAGATCAGGTGGATTTACAAAATTTGATAAAAGATACCAACTGGACGGAAACCGGTTATATCACAGCACATGAATATGTGATATTAAATAAGTCAACAAGACCTCTGGTGGAAATGATCAAAGACCGGATTGAAACGTTTGGATATGAGCAATCGTTCAAGGGGAAAAAATACCGATATGTCGATATTGATGATTATAAATATTGGTATATCCACCCGGTTCTGAACCGGGAGAAAAAATAGGACTAGGGCTTATCGTGAATTAACGATAAGCTGATTTTACTTAACGGAGCGGACTAATCCCTTTGGGAAAGGGGGCTTATCGCTCCGTTTTTTTGGTGGGCAGGATTCGAAACCCGGCGCATCGTTTTCATGATCGTTGCGGCTTAACTCACCGCAATCCGTAATACCTCTTATGAGCGTGGGGGTTCACCAAGTCCGACGACCCGAGTAAAGAGGGGTGGATTTGCCGTAAAGCCCAGAAAACATCCACTGCACCCATTTCAAAACGTATTGCCCGATGCGGTCACTATCCGCACCTTGCTCATAAAGCCGGGCAATACGTTCAGCGGAGGGTTTTGATAACTTCAATAAAACACAGGTTTCGACGAACATAAAATTGTTGTGATATCACATTTCAATAAGGGCAAATCCATTTAGCAGGGTTTGCTCTTATTAATATTTTGGGGATTTTGGAATATATGTAAATGGACTTTATTCTGACAATTACGGGCTAAGTATTTAGATTTCCGAGCTTGTGTTTTGTCCTTTATTGGTTTTGTTGCTTTCGCAAAAATGAGTCCAACGCTTCGATAATATCCCTGGCATTTAATAGATTTCTTTTCTAGAAGGGCTTGAAATATCCGGGTTAAGGAGCTTTCAAAGAGATACTTCCACGTGATGAAAGGTTTCGGCAACCTCGAAATCGGATCCTTCGGCCATCTTCTCGCATCGCTTCCAGAGCCATTTTTCCAGATCAGGGATGTCAAACTGTTCGATCTGACTTTTGTGACAGCGAAGCGCGGCAAGTTTCAGGTGGAAGGTTTCGGTAATGTCGATACGCAGGTTGACGTCCTCGGTTCCCCATAAAAAGATTTCTTTGACTTTATGAGGCATGAGCCCTTCTTCTATCAAATCCGGATAGGCCAGATGGTCACGGGCATACGGATAAACCGCGTCAAGGGCCACCTGGCCGACGATACGGTGGTCCCTGTGCCAAATGTAACGCCGGTAAGGGTCTGAGGTTAAAATGATGTCCGGCCGATATTTTCGAATCTGTCTCACGATCAACTTGCGGAAAAGTGGCGTGTCTTCGAGCTCCTGATCCGGATATCGAAGAAAGACCACATCAGAGACCCCCAATACGGTTGCGGCATCTGTTTGCTCTTTTTCTCTGATTTTCGAAAGCTGTTTTGGTTTTATGTCCGGATCGTTGGTTCCTTTTTCGCCGCTGGTACAGACAATGTAGACGACGCGTCGACCTTCACGGGTCCATTTTGCGACAGAACCTGCCGCACCGAATTCCGCATCATCCGGGTGGGCCGCAATCACCATTAGGTCTGATGTATATGGCAAATCGTACCTCCTCTTCCAATTCTATCGCTGAATGTATAAAATAAATTCTATTGTATTATCTGTGTTTCACTTCCTCAAAACAAGAATTCCGAAGGGGTGTTGTTTTTTCCTTTCTGCCCTCTCAACAGAAAGGAAAAAGAAAAATAAGCTCTGCGCTCTCTGCGTCCGAACGAGTCCGCCTTCGGTGGGCGAGTGGGCGGCAAATAGTATACTTGAGGTGGCTCTAAATTCTAAATTGGCATGTATACTATTCGACGCTTTCCGTAATAATTAATTCCGTTGCCGGCACCCAGCGGTCCGGTATGCTTCAAGCATTTTCGAGGCCGATCTTTCCCATGAGAATCCCGCTACCGACGCCCGAATCCGTTCGGGGGAAAAACTGTTTAGCTTCTGTTTGAACAGAATGGATTCAATATGAAAGGCAATTTGTTGCGGTTCCGGATCCGTAGCCACATATCCAGTAACGCCATCTATCACAATCATTTCCATACCGCCTACCGGTGTTGTCACCACAGGCGTACCACAGGCCAACGCCTCCAGAGCCACCAGACCAAAGCTTTCGTAATACGACGGCACAACCAGAACATCAGCAGCGCTGTAATACAGAGGTAGCTTTTTCTGATCGATCCTTCCGGCAAAGGTGAGTTGATTCTGTATATTCAATTCCTTTGCTTCGGACAGTAATTTTTGAACCATCGGGGACTTTTCGCCGTCTCCCCCGGCCATCAACAGTCGCACCCGGGGATGGCGCTTAAGGAAGCTAAAGGTTTTGAGCAGACGATCCAGTCCTTTTATGGGTGTATATCTGCCCACATAGAGTACAATGAGATCTTCCATTGGAATCGATAATTGCCGGCGGGCTGTCTTTTTATCCAAAGGCTTGAAACGGTCAAGATTAACGCCGCACGGAATAACCTGAATTTTATTTTGAGGTGCATCATAAAATTGGATCAGATAATCCTTCTCTTTTTGTGTGGGGACAACGATTCGATCACACAGCTTCGCAAGTTTTTTTTCATTAGACAGTCTGATATCAGGTTCATTCTCCTCTGGACAGGTCAGTTTCTTCACAGCGCCGATCGTATGGTAGGTCAGCAGATGGCATACATTCCAGGATGACTGTGCTTTTGCGCCGATAATCCCGGATAGCCAGTAATGGCTGTGGACGAAATCATATTCAATTTTTTCCTTGATTCGGAATGATTCGAGGTCGTGGAAAAAGTGTGGCAAAGCAGCATAGAGGGAGGACTTGGTGATATTTCCGCCGGTTCCTCCTGTTAAATGAATGATCCGAACGTTGTCGTGTAAATCAATGATTGAATCGTGTTGGCCGTTGTTGTGCTGGGTGAAGATATCGATACGGTGACCCCGGCGGCCGAGTTCTTTGGCCAGTTCCCGAACATAAACGCTCATACCGCCCGTATCTTGAGTGCCCAAATCACCAATGGGGCTTGAATGAATACTCAGCATGGCAATGTTGAAAGCAGGCGGATGATATTTCATTAGACAAATCGAACCGGGTCTTTTGGACCCGAATTCTTCACCTTTCAAGGTCGATTTTTAAACGATAAAGCGGAATGGGTTTGCTTCCCAACCGTTTTTTATACACTTCATCACCCTTCAACAAATCGTATCGAAGCTTCCCTCGTTCAATGCTGTTCCGAATGCTGTAGACTTTACTGAGTAATCCTGCACTCAGGTGACGAAACCGGGGATCGTATCCATTGTTGTAGAGGAAGATCGTATCGTTGAAATCAAAACAGATTACAGCCGCAGCCGGCACCCGGTCAATGTCTAAAAAAGAGATTCTCAACAACCCTTGGTGAGCCGTTCTTTCAGCCAATAAAAGGAAAAAAGATACCATACGGTCAGTTAGAAATTCGGATTTGTCCGGGCGGCTTGCTCTGAACATCGAAAAAAATTGATCCATGCTTTCAGAAATCTCATCGAATCTGTGTATGATACGAAATCGGATGTGACCGGCTTCATTCAGCCGCCTCATTTTTCGGCGAATTTCATGGCGCTGCTTACCGTTGAGCATTTGAAGATAGGATTCCCAGGTTTTGGGCAGCGCCAATTCATAGGCAGAGCCCACTTGATCACAAATAACAGTGTATCCCATTTGTTCCGTTAGTTTTGGTAATCCGTTTATCAGAGGGGACTCAGGCCTGAGATCCCCCAACTGTAGCCGTCGTATTCCTTTTTTTTGCAGATGTGATAAAATTGCCTTAAGGAAGGCGAGATGATGGTTTGAGGACATGATCGTATCCTGGTAATCGCACACATTCTCTTCACCAATAAACCTCGCTGTCTTCCCCTCAATACGCAAAGGCGCAATCCCAATCAATTTTCCATCAAGATATCCGGTCAGAATTTCAGGCTTTTGATTGCCGCCAAATGTGTCCCACCACGTTTTCAACCATGCCGGGAGGACAAACAAACAATTCCAACGCAGCCCGATCTCTTCATCTTTGAAGAAGGATTCAAACCGTTCGAAGGTCTCTGTATTTATTTTTACGCGCTGTTTTTCCACCTTAATAGACATTTATGAATCAAATTGGCTTGGATTTAAGCTTTCTTTTCCGGCATTGTTACTGTTCGACCCGATCTGGCCGAACTCGCCAATGCGTCCAATACACGCATGTTCTGAATACTGTCCTGGATCGGAACCGAGGGAGAAGTTCCGTTGACCACGGCTTCTGAAAAATGTTCAACCATTAACTGGTATTCATCAGCCCCGGGTATGATCTCACGTTGCCCGGCTTCGTCATTTCTATTGCGATAAAGGAATTCCGCATCCTTTTCCCAAGGAATGAAGGCGTTGTGCGGCAGTTCAATGGCGCCCGCTTCGCCAACGACGGTATAGGTCTGTTGCAGAGAACTGACAAAGCTGGCTTCAACCGTTGCCAGGCCGCCGTTTCGAAAGTGCAGAATCCCCGCGGTGTGTATGTCGACCCCTTTTGAGTTGTAGTGGGCCGTGGCCTGGACTTTTTCAGGATCTTCTCCCATCAACCAGCGCGCAACGCTGACGCCGTAGCACCCCACATCCAGGAGCGCACCGCCCCCCATTTTCTTTTTCAGACGGATGTTTTTCTTTTCCTTTAAGGTTTTTTCCCCCATATGGAAACAAAATGAAACACGCACAAGTCGTGGTGCACCGATCTTTCCACTGCGGATCATTTGCTGAATATAGATGCTGCGCGGATGAAAACGATACATGAGCGCTTCCATGAGAAGCAATCCATTCTTTGAGGCAATATCCGCCATTTCCATTGCCTCGTCAGCGGTGCAGGCCAGAGGTTTTTCACATAAAACATGTTTTCCGGCATTTAGGGCGTTGATAGTCCATTTTTTATGAAGATGATTGGGAAGCGGAATGTACACCGCATCGACATGCTTATCCTGCAGGACGGATTCATATTGGGCGTATAATTGAGCGATGTTATGTTTTTCAGCCAACGCCTCCGCCTTTTTGGGATGTTGAGAAGCCAATGCGTGAACAAGGCCGTTTTTAGATTTGGAGATGGCTGGAATGACGCATTCTCTGGCAATGGTGGCGTTACCTAAAATTCCCCAATTTATTTTAGGATTCATCGAATCGCTCCATCTTACCGCCTTTTTCCGCAGATCGTGCCGCTGTTTCTAGAATGGAAACGACTTTCACGGAATCTTTAAGTGAAGTGACAATGGGCTCGCCGGTCAACAAGTGGTCTGCAAGGTTATTGTGGAAGGCGTAGTCCTGCCGTTCGGGCACGGCCATTTTTCGCTCTAGGATCTGTCCTGAAGTATCTCGCCGGTAAAGGGTCAATTCAGGCGTCATCTCGGTTTCCGGAATATCATGCTGCTGAAAATAATGGATTGGATCGACAGTATACGTGGTCATATCTTTCCAGTGTCCGACAATGGCACCCTTTGTTCCAAGAAGATACCACTTTGGTTTGCGTGCGGCCGCGATATCTGAATGAATAAATTCAGCCTCCTTACCCCCTTCAAATTTCAGCCATATCCTTTCCTGGTCGACATTGGTTACGTCGTGCCATACCCTTTTGTGACGGAAGCTCATGACAGATTCCAGACGCTCAGGAAAAAGGCTGACGATCCAGTCCAAATAATGCGCGCCCCAGTCATATGCTGTTCCTCCGGAAATTTTATCGTGGGAATGCCAGTATCCGCAGGGGTGTGAGAAGCGCCCAATAAAAGTTTCCATGTAGAACAGGTCGCCAATGAGATCTTCACGCAATGCTTGCCTGATCGCCGTATAGTCAGGATCCCAGCGCCGGTTCTGGTGACAGCTTAAATGAACTTTCATTTTTTCAGCCATTCCCAACATCCGGTTTGTTTCGCCGTGATTGAGTGCCAGCGGCTTTTCGCAGACCACATGTTTGTTTTCCGCCATCATCTGAAGACTGAGTGTCGCGTGACTGTTCGGCGGAGTGGCAATGATCACAAGATCTATCTCATCATCTCTCGCCAGTTCCTCGGCATTTGGATACATCTTTGCTTCAAAGAACTGCTGCTTTGCCATTGCCAGACGTTGGGGATTTAAGTCGCAAATGGCGTGTAGATTCAGGCCGGCTGTTGAAAGTATACCCCTGCCGTGCAGCTCTCCTACCGAGGGCGCATACCCTAAAATTCCCACATCCAATTCGCGTGTGGGTGAGAGTCGCCCTGAAAGCTGGAGCAACAATCGATATATGATTTGACTTAGGCCGGTATTTTCAAAATCATTAAGTGTTGTACATGCCACCTGGCCGGCATCAATCCGGCGATGAACCAATACCGGACAGTGCTGGTAGTGCCAGTCCGCATATAAAAGGATCTTTGCATCTTCACCCGGAGGTTGAAACGGATGAAATCGTCCGTTGACATAAATGGCATCGGATAACCGAGCGGCCATCGCGTGATTTTTGTCCTGAAACAGAACCCGTATTTCCGTTTCGGGTCCGACACGTCCAGGCATTACGCCGAACAGCTCCGAAATAGGGGATTCGGACAGACTGACCACTCCCAGCCATCCGCCCCCTGATCGAACAAATCGTTCTAATTGTGGCGGAGCTGGATGATAATTTGCGGCAGGCTCCGTAATTACGATATGGAATTGACTTAAATCCGCAGGAAGTCCATCCAGTACGGTGAGCAAAACATGGGGCATTTGTTTTAAATACGCCAAAAACGGTCCAATGACAGGCGCGGATTCCGGGGCTGCGCAAAGAACATTCATTT
>JBHPCZ010000135.1:0-8481 GCA_042573625.1 Thermodesulfobacteriota bacterium | reverse complement strand
TGAAAGATGATTATCCATGGAGCGACTTAACAGCGAAAACTCCCCGACTGCTCAACTAAGTACACCTATTCTTTAATACGATGACGTATAATATCTGGTTTATCCATTTAATTTCAAAGTTAAAGAGACGGATTACAAAAAAGATTTCATTTTAAATCAACATATAAGGTGTTGCTCAGGGGATGTTTGTCGGGAAAAATCCCTAAGGGTTGGGACACTCCCCTATAAAAATGAACCCTTTGCCTTATGGACATATCATCTTTAATAAAGGATGATAATAATAATCTTTCATCCCGCACTTACTGATCCCGTGGGAGGCTACTTTTACACCCCGCGTTAAAAGGTGGTTCTTATTATAAAAGAGCTGCCTTTTTAGTTGCCCCATCATAACAATTGTCCCAATGATCTGTGCATCCATTTCTAATACCCAATGAGGCCTTATACAAACCTCTATCGCATGTAAGCCGAACACCTCGGCAGTGATTCTGGACCGGAAGCATCGCCTCCTGTAAACATCCTCATTTGCCGTGAAAATTGACAATCCACTCCTTTTTTGAGATAATTAATTAGAATAACGACAATTTTTATAAAAACTACAAAGGTTTATTCAACAAAGAACGGTTCAGCCAGAGTGTTGAAACTGCAACGGGCCGCGGGCTTTTTACATAAGATGATGAACCTGGAGGATTTTTGAATGTCTGAAAAACCGGATCAGATGACCAAAAAGATAGAAAAAAAGTCCCATAAGCTGAAGCAGAGAGAGGAGAAGTTGAGGGAGAGCGAATGGATTTTGAGGCAATTTCAAAATATTGCCAACATCGGCAGCTGGCATATGGATTTTATTACCGGTGATTCAGGATTCTCAGATGAGCTATATAAAATGCATGGCGTCGATGACAGGTTCGATTGTAGCGCAGACAATATAATGGCTAAATTGATTCATCCTGAAGACCGAGACAAAGTACAATCCGCACTTGAGAACGCATTGGCAGGTGAAGCTCAGCCACCGCTTGAATGGCGGATCATTCGTCCCGACGGTAAAGAACGGATAATGTATTCTGAAGGGGCGAAAGTGTCTTTTGATAAAGACAACAAACCCACTAAAATAATAGCATCTGTTCAAGATATTACTGACCGTAAACAGATGGCGGAAGCCCTGAGAGTGGGAGCGGAGAAATACAGATTGCTGGTACAAAACCTCCCCAGCATTGTATACAAGGGCTATAAAGACTGGTCTGTTGAGTTCTTTGACAGGAAAATCAAACGATTTACAGGCTACGATGCCGATGATTTTAATTCCCGGAAGATGAAATGGATTGATATTATTGTTGAAAAAGATATTGAAGGCGCAAGGAAACGTTTTATCCACGCCCTGAAAACAAACAGATCATATGTCAGGGAATACAGAATCAGATCCAAAGATGAACACATCCATTGGATACAGGAAAGAGGACAAATCGTTTGTGACAAGAAGGGAGAGATTGAATATGTGAGTGGCGTCTTTTTTGATATCACCGATCACAAGAAGGCTGAGGAGGCGTTGCGAAAAAGCGAGGAGAAGGCACGGGCTCTCTTGAACGCCACCAACGACGCGGTCGTCTTGTTGGATCCAGAAGGGATGATCCTTGATATCAACGATACTTGTGCCCAGCGTTTTCATAAGCGTAAAGATGAAATGATGGGACTGTGTGTTTGGGATCTCCTCCCGCCTGAGGTCACTGAACGCAGATACAAGAAGGTGAATCAAGTGTTTGCGTCAGGTAAACCGGTCCGTATGGTAGACGAGCTGCAAGGGGTATGGAATGATATCAATATCTATCCTGTATGCAACCTCACGGGAGAAGTCGTTCGAGTGGCCATTTTTGATCGTGACATCACGGATCGGAAGCGTGCGGAAGAGCAAATCCATTCGCTCACGCATCAGCTCATAAAGGCTCAAGAAAGTGAGCGCCAGCGGATTGCCCGTGATCTACATGACAACCTGGCACAGGACCTCTCCCTGCTTAAAATCGGTTGTGACACCCTTTTTGATGATCAGCCGTCCATACCCGTTAAGATACGGCAAAAAGCCGTCGAATTGTCAAAATTACTCCAGGAATCCATAACAGCTGTTCGAGACATTTCTTACGATTTACGCCCCCCCGGACTGGACCAACTCGGACTGGTCCGCACTGTGTACCAATATTGCGAGGAATTTTCCGGGAAGGCCGGAATCAACGTTGACTTCTTTGCCGCCGGTATGGACGATTTAAAAATCCCATTTGATACCGAAATCAACTTGTATCGCCTGATTCAGGAAGCCCTCTGGAACATTAAAAAACATGCTGAAGCCGCCCATGTAACCATCCGGTTGGTTGCCTCTTTTCCTACCATTATCCTACGGATAGAAGACGATGGTAAAGGATTTGAGGTGGAGGATCGACTGGTTTCGGCTTCAAATCAGAAACGGATGGGGCTTCGGAGCATGGCGGAAAGGGTCAGTCTTCTCAAGGGAAGAATGAGAATAAAATCGCGTCCAACGGAAGGGACAAAAATTTATGCAGAGGTCCCCTTTAAGGAGAAAAATTATGTCTGAAAAGAAAACCATATTGATCATAGATGACCATCCGCTCTACAGGGAAGGGCTGAAAACAATTATAGGGCGTGAGGCCCGTTTTCAGGTGGTCGGAGAAGCCGGGAGCGCGCGTGAAGGACTTCGGAAGGCCAAATCGCTCAAACCGGACCTGATCGTGATGGATATATCCCTTCCGGATCAAAGCGGTATTCAACTGACCTATGAAATTCGAAGTCTTTTGTCGGAAACACGTATCCTGATTATCAGCATGCATTCTAAAATTGATTATATTGCTGAAGCATTTCAGGCAGGGGCAACAGGATATGTGGTTAAAGAATCCGCATCCGAAAGACTCCTTCAGGGGCTTGAATCTGTAGCAAACGGCGATTATTTCCTGGACAGTTCCGTCTCCCACGCAGTTGTTGAAAATCTTCTGAAATCCCCCTCAAAAGAGGCAAAGATTACCGACGCTGATTACAGGACATTGACTCCACGGGAGCAGGAGGTCATGCGTCTGCTGGCCGAAGGGCTTTCCAGCAAATCGATTGCTGAAAAGTTATACATCAGCCCCAAGACGGTTGAAAACCACCGGGCCAACATAATGAACAAACTGGGTCTTCACAGTACCATTGAGTTGGTCCGCTATGCTGCAAAGATCGGCCTTATCGACGTGGATCTCTGGAAGGAGTAGGCTGGGTGTATCAATTTAGTCCAGTATAAAATTTTTCTTCTACACAGGACAAGCTCCTGTCCCCTAGGAGCTTCCCCTATCAAAATGAGCCTTCCCCTCTATGGACACAGAAAATAACTGCTGTTAATAATCCAATAACGTTGAAATATTTTTAACCCCTATTAAAAACATAATTAACCTCTGGTTCAGAAAGGAACTTTTTCCATACCTGTAACAGTGAAGGAGGTATTATGATTTCTTCTCCATGTAAAAAATGCTTTAGGGAAAATCTACCTAAAGATAAGTGCATAAAAGACTGTCAATTACTCCGGGGAATACAGGATATCCTGGCATCAACTGAAAAAAACTGTTTTTCAAGTGGAATAGACTGCACCGAAGAAAACAGATACACCGTATCACTCTCGCTCACGAAAACTTCAGCCTCCTTCTGGGTGGCATAACCCAAAATCATCGTTAATTAACAATAGACTTCTCTGTTCGGTTCTGAAAACAAGAAGGTTAATGTGACATATGCTGGTTGGTAAAGATCCAAAGGAACCAAATGCCGGCGAAGGGCAGAAAGAGACCGGGACACTATCGAAAGCGTCACCCGTTGACCTGGAACCGGAAACTACAAAAAAGATCTTTCTGGATATCACCACACTGATTCGAAGTGTTCAACGTGCTGAAGGAAATTCCGATTGTTTTAGAAGGGGAATTCGCGATTGTGATCAGCTGGATTGCAAGTGGCGCTCGTTCTGCCTGGAAGGGCAGCAAGTCTTGAATCAGGAGGAAACCTATACATAGATGGTTTTACACCTTTGTATAGAAGTTGTGTTTAACTATATAGAGGCCTTGCGTAAGGGAGATATCAAGGAAAGCATAAGGGACTTCTGAACAGATACCTCATGTGAAATCGGGATCATTTCTCAATTTGAAAGCCTGCCGAATTGTCTGCACTGCCGGGTGAGATCATACATCCACCTCCGGCACCATTTATGCCTCTTTTATATCACCACCTGTCCGGTGGTGCTCAGTCCCTGCTGGTATAAAATCTTTCTATTTTTATCCAAAACCGGTGTCGCCGGGTAAGATGTAAGGTGATTGCTTAGGCAATAAGATGCCAGCAGGGACAAAAACCTGTTGATTTCAGGGATTCACTGAAAACCGTATCTATTTACGTAACGGAAAGGAGGCGCTATGTATATCCAGCAATCAGATCTTTTTTGGGGAATGGACAGGGATTTTGTAAAAGCGGTCATGGATATTGCGGTGAAAGAATCCCGCAAGGGAGGAGATTTTCTCTTTCGCAAGGGAGATAACGCCAACCACTTCTACATTTTGCTCACAGGGCGTGTGAAACTGGCCATCGGTGAAGTCGGGGGGGTCGCATACATTGTGGATCATGCCGGAGAGGCCTTTGGATGGTCGAGCCTGGCTGAACTGGACAGTTATTCAGCATCTGCTGAATGCATGGAAGCAACGACACTGCAAAGAATCGAACGGCAAAAAATTCAACAGGTACTGGAAAGCGATCCCGCCAATGGACTCATTTTCTTCAAACGACTGACAGGTATTATCGGAAATCGTTTGCTCTGGAGCTACAAGATGCTGACAGCCTCGGCGCAAGCGGACAGTTCCGTTTCTTTCGGTTCCGAACAGCTTCAGGAATCGGAGGCCGTAAGATAAAATCTTATTTTGCCTGCGGCGGCGCAGGCAAAAATCGCTGTATATTTCTGAGGCTGAGCTTTATGAGCGATGGTTTACGAGGGAATCTTCACACCCGGAAAATGCGCTGCATTTTCCGGCCGGTTGCCTTTGGCAACCTGTAGCGAAATGGGCACCGCCCATTTTTCACACTAAAAATCGCGTGGAGAGAACCTTCGTTTACATAAATAGGTTTACACCATTCATCCTCGTGGCAGACCACGGGGTATTCTGTCGCGGTTTTTATAGAGCTCCGGCCTTCTATTGGGGAGAAAGTATCGCATCCTGTGATTCCGAACCCGGGCCAGATCCTTACCGTTCAAATCTGCGACGAGCATCCCTTCCCTGCCGGTTAAATCTTTATCGATAACTTCACCGGACGGCCCGATAACGACAGCAATACCCGGAAAGCTGAGCCCTTTTTTATTTTCACCGGCCTGGTTACATGCAATGACAAAGAGGCCGTTATCATAGGCCCTCGCAGGCAGATGACGCATCCACGATCTGTATTTTTCTTCGGGTGTTCCTCTTGGAGAAGCATGGGAGATAAAAATAAGATCAGCGCCATTTACGGCCATATGGGTTGAAAGTTCGGGGAAATGGGCATCATAGCAAAGCTGAATTCCATATTTTATGCCATGCGTTTCAAATAGAGGGATTCTGTTCCCGGGTTTAAACATTGTTTGTTCAGGCGGCGAAATATGTAACTTCCGATATACATCAACAGTCCTGTCCGGTTTAACGACGAGATGACTTGCAAAAACGCCCCCCCCTTCCCCCTTTCTATCTGTTTCAGCCATCCCTGCCAGAATAACAATCTTTTCACGCATGGCTAAATTTGAGAGATCCCGGGTTATCGGCCCTGGAATTGGTTGAGCAGAACCTTTAATATCTTCGTGTGTCGTGTATCCTGTCACATTCAATTCAGGAAAGCATATGACATCCGCACCTTCCTTTTTTGCTGCTTTAACCCACCGGACCATTCGTTCAAGGTTGTTGCTGGTATTATTTACCGGTGAATTAAAGACAACGGCTGCAATCCTTAGGTCCTTCATTTTTTTTGATTCCCATATATTACTAAAGGTCAAAGTGTGCCCTTATCTTATATACCTTGGTCGCAGGCAGGTTGATAATCTCCTGAATTCCTGTTTCCTTAGAGATGTTTTCAAGGTTTTCCTCTATCTCCTCCATGGATGGCGCAATAAAGGTAAACCAGACGTTAAACTGATTATCCCGCTGGTAATTATGGGTAACTCCCGGATAGCGGTTGACGGCGCTCGCAAAATGATCGATCTTGTTTTCAGGGACTTTTGCTGCACAAAGTGTACTGACGAATCCCAATTTTTCAGGAACAAAATTGCCGCCGATTCGACGAATGATACCCTTTTTTTTCAACCGGTCAAGCCGCTCTATCACTTCGCTTTCAGAAAAACCGAGATCTTCAGCAATGTAAAGGTAAGGTCTCGATGTTATGGGAAAATCGGATTGTATCCGGTTTAGAATTGCCCGGTCGACATTGTCTATTGACGACATGGATGACTCCTTAACATTTCAGAAAATGAGTTGAACCGAAACAGCGAGCGCATTCCCCGAAGTCTCTTGCAGGGTAGATTTAAATGGTTTGCTCATGTTTTTATTCTTTTAAAAATCGAACATGAACTTTTCGAGTCCGCGGGCCGTCAAACTCACAGAAGAATATACCCTGCCATGTACCCAATACAAGCCGATCATTTTCCACCGAGATCAGCTCTGAAGCCCCAACTAATGTCGCTTTGATATGGGCCGGTGAATTTCCTTCGAGATGGCCGTATCCGGCCTCCCAGGGGATAATCTTATTTAAGACCATCAAAATATCACTCTTAACGCTCGGATCAGCACTTTCATTTATGGTTATCGCTGCGGTTGTGTGCGGCACATAAAGCATGCAAAAACCGTTGGCGATGCCGGCAGCTTTAACCGTGTTCTCTATCTTGGACGTAATATCGATGAATTCTGTCTGGGTTTTGGATTTTACTTGAACAATCATAATCCTCTCCACAACACAAAAAAAGGCCCTGCCTTAAATGCAGAACCTTTTTTTAAAACAAACACGGTCTTTTAGATTAGACACATCCAGTCGGTTTCGGAAGACCGGCCATCTTACATGCTCCCTTTCCAGGGCCTGACGGAAAGAGTTCATAAATATGTTTCAGCTTGAAACCGGTTACCTTTGATAAGATACGAACCATTGGAGCAATTCCGTTCTTTTTGTAATAGTCCTGAAGCACTTCAACAACCTTTCTGTGCTCTTCTGTCAGCTCTTCAATACCTTCTTGGTCCTTTACCCACATGACCCACTCTTCGGACCAATTTTCGAAGTTGTCGATAAAGCCGTCTTCGTCTACGGTAAATTCCTTTCCCATGTACTCAACCGTTGCCATTAACAAACCTCCTTTATATATAAATTATTCTTTTGGCCCGCGGGCCTGTTGCTCTACCTGTTCCCTTATTAGCCTTTGGCAGATTATATTATTGATTCATCGATGTCAATATGAAAAAAGAAATACCTTTATATTAATTTAAGTGCCCTTAGTCTCGCAAAAACATCAATCATTAACTCATCATATTAATAAATAATATCAATACGATATTCAATTTAAAAAACTGCTGAAGCCGGTGTTCACCGGTCGCAAAATCCGCTGAAATTCCATCCTGATAACAGGGGGCCTATTTTGCTTCAATCTCCTCAACTACAACGCGCTTTTCAATACCGGCAGCGGAGAGTCGATCATTAATGGATTCCACCCTATTGATCAGCCTTTCCACCATCTGGCCGTTCTTGCACTCATGGTCCTTTCGCACCAGAATGACCACTTTGGCAGCACCGAGATTGAAGGCCTTGAGCAGGTCCAGTTCAGACAGCCGCCCCAGGCAATCCATGTAAACCGCATCTTTTGCTGCAAGCGTTTTTCGAGAAACCACGTTCTGGATGCATGCGAACCGGACAATACCGTTTCCCACCTTCTTGAGAACCTCATTGATTTCCCCTTCAAGCCGACCCTCGGGAAACCGTCGAATATTTATGGCCGCACCGGGACACTCAATGCTGCACATGCCACAAGCCACACAGAACGCTTCTGGGAAGGACACCTTCCGCCCTTCTATCTCCGGCACACCAAAGGGACAAATTCTTAAACAGGTAAGGCAGATGGCGCAATATCGATGCGAAATCAGATGAGCTCCCAGTCCGCAGTTCATACACCTTCTGGACTCCAGCATCGCCTGCTCCTCGGTATAGGCCTTCTCGTATGCCATGAAACCCTTGAGTCTCTCCTCGGGCGTCATCAAAATGATAGGCTGCCGCTCCTCTTTGGGGATCCTCTCGGCATGGATATCGTCCAGTCGCCCACCTTTTACGAAGACCAGGTCACCCGCCTGGAAGGAGACACCATTATCCTGGCCATTGGCCAGCGTGCAGATCTGGACTGGGCCGAAGGAACGGATATCGACTACCAGGGATTCAGACTCGTTGTGGATCCCAATACCCTATCCACAAGCAGCAAAGGGGTAT
>JBHPCZ010000134.1:0-9013 GCA_042573625.1 Thermodesulfobacteriota bacterium | reverse complement strand
AAATAAAACCGATAATCCAGTATGAAATGAACCGGTCAACTCTGACCGAGGTTCTCTGGTCTATTTTCAATTAAAATATGAAAGGATATCAATCATGAAATGGTTTCTTTATGCTATCAGTCTGATCTGGATCGCGGCAGGTACATGGATTATTCTTTATACCGATGAATGCAGAAACTTATATAAAAAGATGTACCAGGGGATCGACCGGCGGGTTCTCTCCATCCTGCCGTTGGTCGCCGGCATTCTTTTTATATTTGCAGCGCCCGCGAGCCGCCATTCGTGGTTTATACGGTTTTTTGGACTTATGGGTATCATTAAAGGCGTGTTTTTCTTTTTTAATCCCAACAACCTGTACGATGATCTTACCCGCTGGTACATCGACTCGGCATCGGATCAAACCTACCGAATGCATGGGATCATGGCTTTGATTTTTGGGACAGCTGTTTTGTCGTGGATTTTGTAGGACGGGATAGTGTCTATCCGGAAATGGCATCTTTTGACCCAATACGGCGTTCTCGCCCTTTTGCAATCCTCGACGTAGTCGCGCTACGCCTGCTGTCGCAGGGACAGCTACGCTGTCGGTTACAAAAGGGCTGCGGCCTTATCTTGAACCAAAATCTACCATTTCCGAATAAACACTAAGTGGAAACCTCTTGTGACAATGGGGTATGGAATGGAAGCATTTCATATGATTACTGAAACTGGATCATTCAGTTGACTCCATGAGGTTTCAATACATCGGATATTGTTGCCGATCAACCGATGAGCCAATACGTACTCACAATTTCTCTTGAGCCTCTGAGTTTGGAGGATATCACAAACTTGTGATAATTGCAGATAGTGCGCCACGAGGCTGCACAGGAGATGAGGGTTTGGCCCCTCGGACTCGGCTTGCAGGAGCAGGGTCCAAAGCACCTCAAGCTGCGTCGGTTAAGAGCCGGGGTGGTGAGCGTTGAGGAAAAGGCATGCCTTGAAGTATGTCAGTTGTGAATCAGAGAGACGAGCGCAAGCGAACCACTGATGAGGTGTCGAAAATTAACGGATGACGTCAAAACTGGTGGCTATCTGTACACCAGGATAAGCTCAGAGGGAACCTGTTTACTGTCTGGGCGGCGTCCGGCATAAAGGTGGCGTGACTCTGATTTAGGCTCTTGTGTGGAACGTGGGAACCTGTCGTCTCGATGTAAAGGGAGAAATTCAAGTGGAGGCCCCACAAGAATGAGAGTACCGATGCGAGGCACAGGGGCGGAGCAGCCCGTAGTAGTGACGAAGTCACTGTAATGGTGATGGAGCGAAGGGGCTGCATCGTCTGGCTTTATTAAAAGGATCAACCAGTTATGGGAGGAATCTTTTGAATAGAGCAAAGCCGTTTTTGATTGCCAAGCGTGAGGTTTGGGAGGCGTATAAACGGGTAAAGGCCAACAAAGGTGCAGCGGGTATAGATGAACAATCGATAGAAGCGTTTGAAGAAGATTTATCGAACAATCTTTACAAGCTCTGGAATCGAATGTCGTCTGGGAGTTATTTTCCGCCACCGGTACGTAGGGTTGATATCCCCAAGCCTGATGGGCGAACTCGTCCTTTAGGGATTCCTACGGTAACGGATCGAATCGCTCAGATGGTGGTCAAACAGCGTTTAGAACCGACAATGGAGCCGTATTTTCATTCTGACTCCTACGGTTATCGACCTGGCAAATCGGCCATTGAGGCTGTAGGACAGGCCCGAAGGCGCTGTTGGCGTTATAATTGGGTGATCGACTTGGATATCAAAAGCTTTTTCGACAGTATCGATCATGAGCTTTTGATGCGTGCGGTGTGCAAACATACCAGTTGCAAATGGGTAAAGCTGTATATTGAGCGGTGGTTGAAAGCACCGACTCAGTTAGCCGATGGCACCTTAATCGAACGGGAAAAAGGGACTCCCCAGGGCTCGGTAATAAGCCCATTGCTATCGAATCTATTTCTGCAGTATGCATTTGATAAGTGGATGGGTAGAGAGCTTGCTGGCGTTCCGTTCGAGAGGTATGCCGATGATGTGATTTGTCATTGTGTGAGTGAGAAGCAGGCCAAGTTTGCTTTACGTGCAATCAGGCAGAGATTGTCTGAATGCCGGCTGGAGCTGCATTCTGAGAAGACGAAAATTGTCTATTGTAAGGATAACCGGCGAAAAGGTAACTACTCTAAAGAGAAATTTGATTTTTTGGGGTTTACCTTCAGATCCCGTCTATCAATGAATCGTAAGGGAGAAGCTTTTGTCGGCTTTAGTCCAGCAGTCAGTAACAAGGCAACCAAGGCCATTCGGGATACTATAAGGAGCTGGAGATTACATCGGCGCAGCGACAAATCTTTAGAGGACTTTGCTCGTATGTACAACCCAATAATACAGGGTTGGATAAACTATTATGGTAGCTACCATAGGTCGGCGCTTTACCGAACCTTTTACCATCTTGACCGAATAATATCGAGGTGGGCAAGTCGAAAATACAAACGCGTGAAAAGACGACAGAGAGAATCTTTGCATTGGTTGAAACGGCGCATCAGTCGTCAACCGTTTTTGCTTGCTCACTGGCGTTTTGTTTATGCGTGGGCTAGACGATAGGAGCCGGATGAGCCGAGAGGCTCACGTCTGGATCTGTGAGAGGCTGAGGGGGAAGCTCCCTCGGCCTACTCGACTTGCAAGTATCGTTGAATGATATGAATGTGAGTAGTTATCATCACCCTGAGGTCGACATTTCAAATGCGGTTATTGTACAAAATATGGGAATTCAAAAAAGCAAAGGCAGATGAACCTTGGTCCTTCTTCTGGTGTTTTGTAGTTTACTTAACCGTGACTTGCTTTTTTGCTTCAGACCACTTCCGATGGCCTTATGTGCATTATTTGTATTTGTTTTAGAGTTCTGTTGCCGTTCGGAAAAGCAAATAGGGCACCAACTCCCATTTTTTATACTTCTTGGTTGTGCTAACCATTGATGCCCCTTAGAACATTGCCATAATAATTTAGTTTTGTTGTTTACATAAGTATCCGACAGGCAACGTCCACCTCGCTTCTTGGCAAGCTCTTGCATATCGGCAATTGTAAGCTTCTTCACACCCGCACAAGTAGGGCACCAACTCCCATTTCTTATATTTTCTGCTCCGGTTAGCCATTGATGCCCCTTAGAACATTCCCATAACAATTTTGCTTTGCAGTTCACATAAGTATCTGACAGACAACGTCCACCTCGCTTCTTGGCAAGCCCTTGCATATCGGCAATTGCAAGCTTCTTTACACCCGCACAAATGGGGCACCAACTTCCATCTTTTATACTTCTTGGTATTGCTTTCCACTGATGCACCTCAGAACATTCCCATAATAATTTAGTTTTGCTGTTTACATAAGTATCTGACAGACAACGTCCACCTCGCTTCTTGGCAAGCTCTTGCATATCGGCAATTGTAAGCTTCTTTACACCCGCACAAGTAGGGCACCAACTTCCTTTTTTGATGTTTTCAGGTGTTGCTTTCCACCTATGCCCTTTAGAACATTCCCATAACAATTTTGCTTTGCAGTTCACATAAGTTTCCGACAGGCAACAACCGCCCCGTTTGCTGACAAACGCCTGCAAGTCATCAATTACAAGTTTTTTGATAGCGCAAGCAGGGCACCAGTGTCCGGCTTTTGTATTCCTTGGCGTCGCCTCCCATTGATGACTTTTAGAACATTGCCATAATAATTTAGTGTTGCAGTTTACATAAGTGTCCGACAGACAACGCCCACCTCTCCTTTTAGCCATTTCACGCAATTCTTTAATATTGCTGTGTAAAGCCATTTTTTTCTTGGTTATTTCAGTGGGATTAATATCAGGATAGGTCATAGGAAATTAAAGTATAAAAAATTTACTTGGTGTTGGCCGGAGGCGATAGATATCCCTTACCCATTAAGAAATTTCCCTTTTTATTAAAACGTCCCCCGGCCAAGAAGAATAAATTATTAAATTTAAAAACAAAGGGTTACTGAGCATCCACCCTTACCTAATAAAGTGCAGGAAGTTGGAACTGCCAATGGAAAAAGACTCCAAAAGGCTTTCCTGAATGCAGTATAAATACTGGATTTTCAAGAAAAGTCAAGACTGGTTTTTGTGGCATAAAGTGCTGAAATAAAATACCCGATATTGATGCAGAGGATGGCAACCCTTGGATTTGTTGATAAAAAATAAAGCCGAATAATGCTTCAAGGTTTTGTGGTAGGAATTTATAGGTAAAAGCACAGATAACTTACAATAAACACAACTCCTGAGGCGACTAATCATGTTGTGATATCATCATTGTCAAAGCGATTCATCCGATTTCACAATCCGACGGCCAGCGTTCCCAGGATTGACATTAATAAAATCGTTGTCATGAAGAGACAATCCAGTAACCCCCAAATGATTTTATTGAACATAATCTCCCCTGAATTCGCCGCAGCTATTATTAAAGTAATCTGTTGCCTCTTCTACAGAATCAAACAGTATCCAATCCCTGTTAACGGTAACTCCGGCCCGTTTTCGGGTCAGTTCGATCATCGTGTTTCCGTGGTATTCAAAACAGTCTTGATAGTCCGGGGAAAATTCGTGTTTTGTCATTTTACTCAGCCCTCCATCGCTTCCATCGAATGTGAGTGTAAATTTACAGGTTGAAATGAAAAAAGTTCATTAATATTTAATTGTTTCCCGCAGCAGGGGCATCGGGTCAAATAATCTTCCGTGCTGCCGTCGCTCGATCTGAAAACAACCTGGCAGTTCAAATTGAAAAACTGATACTGGGCCCAGACTGCACCACCGCAGGAACAGAATCGTTGTTGCATTTTATACCCTCCTTTTGTTTATTTAATTGCCATAAAGTTCATTAATATAAACATCAATGACAAAAAATTTTACCTGAATTCTCTGCAAATCCAGATGACCTTTCCAATAATACGAACACTGTCGATCTCGATACTTTCAAGGTAAATCGGGGAATAATCTTTGTTATCACTCAATAAAACAAGCTTTCTGGGATGCTTTTCCAGCCGTTTGACCATGATAGTGTCGTCAACGCCGACAGCGTACACCGCACCGGCCAAAATGTCTTTCTGGGATTCATCAATGAGAATGGTATCGCCGTCCTTGAGTTCCGGTTCCATGCTGTTACCGAATATGTCCATTAAAACCATTTTGTTTATGGCGCCTTTGGTTGCCAGCCAGTCCTTTCGGAAGGCGTAGTAGCCTTCGATTTCAGACCCGACTTCAAAAGACCCGCCGCCGGCAGACAACCGGGCTTTTACCTTGGGTATGTTCTTAAAAGGCGACGCGTCAGCCGATTGCTTTAAAAATGTCCGACCCGTTCCTGTCTCAAGCCAGTCCGGATTCAGACCAAAGGACCGGTAGAGATGCAGGATCCACTTGTCGGGAATAGAATCCTTTTTTCTGGCCTGTGTAATGGCTGACCGGTTAATTTTCAGTGCGGAAGCAAGTTCATTTTGCGACGTCATACCCGTGGCTTCAAAGACGCGCTGCAAAAAGGAATCAAATTTATGCTGGACCATATTTCCCACCAGAACTTTACGAGTTATAATGAAATGTTTATCTTAATAAACACACTTTTTTATATTATGCAACACTTTTTTATATTTTTTCATTTTTTTATGCTGTCCTGAATATGAATCCACTGGTGCATCGTTTTTAAGCGACGTTCATTTTTTAACCCGGCATAAAACAAAATAGTATCGTTGAGCCGGTTGCAAACTTTTGATCCAATGGTTATGGTTTTAAACGTTGTCGTTGTATATTTCACTATAAAAAATATTCTTGAAGCAGTTTTTGAAAGGTTCTGAATTGAAAGGATTTATCATATTTTTAATTGTTTTTCTCAGCATTTATACTGGATTACATCTATATGGATTCCTGAAGGTAAAGCGCGCACTGACACCGGGCCCTATAGGAATTGCTATTATGGTTGTTTTTATGGTTTCCATGATCGTCGCCCCTGTCATGATTCGTATCTCGGAAAGGCATGGGTTTGAATTATCAGCACGGATTTTAGCCTATGTCGGCTACACATGGATGGGCCTGTTGTTTCTGTTTGTTTCCACCGCATTTGCCCTGGATATCTATCGATTTCTCGTGCACATCGGCAAGTGGGCGCTTCAGGCTGATCTTTCCGCTATTACCCTTTCGCACCGCCATCTATTTTTCATTGCTTTAATTTTTGCCATCTCGGCAACTGTATATGGCGCGTTTGAGGCTGTCGGAATTCGAACGGAACACGTGACCCTCAAAACCGATAAAATCCCGAAAACGATCGGTCGCCTAAGGATCGCCCAGATGTCCGACGTGCATCTCGGGCTGATTGTCGGGGAAAAAAGATTAAAAAGGATTATCAAGCAGATCAACGCGGCGAAGCCAGATATCTTAATATCAACAGGCGATCTCGTGGATGGACAGATGGACAATCCTTCAGGTTTTGCCGATATGCTCCGGGAAATAGAAACAAAGTACGGAAAATTTGCCATCACAGGAAATCACGAATTTTATGCCGGACTCGACCGATCCATATCTTTTACTGAAAAAGCGGGATTTACCGTTCTTCGTGGGGAGAGTCTGACTATTTCAGACCTGATCAACATTGCCGGTGTGGATGATGAGGCTGGGAAGCGCTATGACCTCGCCAAACCGGTTTCTGAAAAGGAATTGCTTTCTGCGTTTACGAACGAACAATTCACGCTGTTCCTCAAACACAGGCCGGTGGTAGATAATGAGACTCTGGGCCTTTTTGATCTCCAGCTGTCAGGACACACGCACAAGGGGCAGATATTTCCTTTCAATCTTTTGGTCGGCTTTTTTTATCCGAATCACGCGGGTTTGATAAACTTTGACAAGAACTCCCGGTTGTATGTCAGCAGGGGTACCGGTACATGGGGGCCGCCGGTCCGTTTTCTGTCTGCCCCTGAGGTAACCCTGATTGAGCTTGTTTACGATACTGACCCGCCAGCAATGAGATAGATAAAGATTATCAGCCTAAATTCATAATGCTGATTTTATGAATTCCTCTATTTGGAAAGATCGAAAAAAGGAATAGTTATGAAAGCATTTCAGGATTACTATCCGGATTCCGTAAGTCACTGTTATGGCTGCGGAAGATTAAACGAGCATGGCCTTCAGATAAAAAGCTTTTGGGATGGGGAAGAGAGCGTCTGTGTCTTTCAGCCAAAGCCATATCATACGGCGGTACCGGGTTATGTTTATGGCGGATTTATCGCCTCGCTCATAGACTGCCATGCCACCGGCACTGCGGCTGCGGCTGCATATCGAGCTGACGGACGTGAGATGGATACAACGCCGCCGTTCCGGTTTGTGACGGCATCCCTCCATGTGGATTATCTGCATCCAACACCGATTGAAAACCCGCTGGAGTTGCGGGGCCGGGTAAAGGAAATCAAAGGCCGGAAAGTCGTGGTCAGTGTTGAATTATCCGCACAAGGAAAGGTGTGTGCCCGCGGTAATGTTGTGGCCGTACAGATGCCGGAATATATGAGTCCGATGGAATGATAGTGAAACTCCCCGCGGCAAGCCACGGGGTATTCTGGCGCGGTTTTTATAAGTTCTTCATGAGAAATGCGGGCTAAAGATGGGCATCCAACACCGCTTCGAGCCGGTCAAAATATCCGCCGTAGAAATGGTCGGCACCCTGGATAATTTCAAAAAGGGCATCCGGATTCCAGTCGGATAGCATCTCCTGGATCAACTCCGGGGGCGCAATCGAGTCCCGGCTGCCGGTGACGACCAGCTTCAGACAATCGATCCCCCTGATTTTCTGAAAATCCATAAACGCCACCGGCGGGGACACCATGACCATCCGGGCCACGGATACGTCCTGCTGGATGGCGTGGGCGCTAACCCAGGCGCCAAAAGAATATCCGGCCAGATCGATCGTTTTTATCCCGGTTTTGCGCAAACAGGAAAGCGCCGCCAGTACGTCTTGTTGTTCGCCGACGCCGTTATCATGGCGGCCCTGGCTGTTTCCGACCCCTCTGAAATTGAACCTCAAAGTGGTAAATCCTTTTTTCCAGTACGCATGAACGATAGATTCAACTCCGGCTGCAAACATATCCCCGCCGTAAAGGGGATGCGGATGGCTGACGACCACCCCCTTGTCCGAAGTTCTTTCGTCGAGAAGACCTTCGATCTGGAAATCATCGGACTGGAAAAAGATTTTTTTGGCCATTTGAGTACAGTTCGCTTAATCTTTTTTTCGCTGACCCCGGAGGAATAGGCCCCGCATTCCACAGAGCAGGGAAGGGCGAAAAGAAATAAACTCAAGCCTTTCGGGCGGCGTTTAAGTGTTTGCAGGTTGTCGAAGGCGTGATAGTTTTCATTTGCCGGCGTCTCAGCGGCAAATAAAAAATGATAATTCTCTCTGCGGTCTCAGCGTCTCTGCGGTGAAAAAATAGATTTTAAATATTATTTTCAATCCTTATAGTGTCAATATTCGGAATGGATTACAGAAACTTCAATTGGCCCAGTAACGCCTCGAATTCAGGCTCCGGAATCTGATGCCAGGGAGCAACCGGGGCAAACCGAATCGAGGACTTGGTTGTTGGAGAGAAGACTTTCCCCCCGGAGATTGTGGGTGCTGCCAGCCGGTATTTGTATTCGCCCCCAAAGTCCAGAACCAGATCCAGGTCGTCGTTTTCTTCTGAAATTTCGACAAGGAGGATGTTGCGAACCATGCCGGTTCCGGAAAGATGCTTTTTGCCTCCGCTGCCGGTGGATACCGTGACGATGGTTTGCTCAAGGGCCACCGCGGTGTTGTCTTCAGACAATAGAAACGCCTGCTCGGTCTGATATGACGCGTTATCAAAAGGGATCCAGTCGCTCATTTTAGTAGTTTAATTTCTAGTTTTTGTTGTTTGACCGGTACGTGTTTAGAGCACGGAATTCTATCATGGATCAACAACGGCTGATTACCACCCCATGCGACGAAGGTCAAGCACTGTTGCCGGAAATAATAG
>JBHPCZ010000133.1:0-9063 GCA_042573625.1 Thermodesulfobacteriota bacterium | reverse complement strand
AAGATGATTATCCATGGAGCGACTTAACAGCGAAAACTCCCCGACTGCTCAGATACTTGACTAACCCGGACAGGATATAAATTGATGAATTCTTCTATTCTGGATACTATAGGCAATACGCCGCTTGTCGAAATAAAGAATCTGAATCCAAACCCCAAGGTGAAGATTCTGGCAAAGCTGGAATATTTTAACCCGGGAGGATCTGTCAAAGACCGACCCGCGCTTTACATGATTGAGGCGGGGGAAAAATCAGGAGAACTTACCCCGGATAAAACGGTGATTGAAGCTACAAGCGGCAATACGGGGATAGGACTGGCCCTTGTATGTTCCATAAAGGGCTATAAGCTCCTTTTGACCATGTCCGAAGCAGCGAGTGAGGAGCGGCGCAAAATCCTGAAAGCCCGCGGTGCAGATATTCTTCTTACGCCGGGCCACCTCGGCACGGATGGCGCTATTGAAGAGGCCTATCGTCTGGCGAGAGAGAATCCCGAAACCTATTTCATTACCGACCAGTTCAACAATGAAGCCAATTGGAAGGCCCATTATTATGGAACTGCCGAGGAGATCTGGAGGCAGACCAATGGTACAATTACGACGTTTGTCGTCACTCTGGGTACTGCCGGTACGGTTATGGGTGCTGCCAGAAGATTGAAAGAGTATAATCCCGATATCCGTATCGTCGGTGTTGAGCCATACCTCGGCCATAAGATCCAGGGGCTGAAAAACATGAAGGAAGCCTATCGGCCTGAGATTTTTGAGAAGGAGCGCATTGATAAAATAGTCAATATTGAAGACGAGGAGGCCTTTGAAATGACGAGGCGCCTTGCAAGGGAAGAGGGCGTCTTTGTGGGCATGAGCAGCGGTGCGGCCATGGTTATTGCCCGGAAAGAAGCAGAAATCATGACCGAAGGTAAGGTTGTCGTAATTTTTCCAGACGGCGGTGAGCGTTATTTGAGCACACCGCTTTTTACGGAACGGGAGAAAATCGACTTGAAATTGTTCAACACGATGAGTCGGACCAAAGAACCCTTTGAACCGATCTTGCCCGGTAAGGTTTCCATTTATTCCTGCGGACCCACCGCACACGACAGAATGCATCCCGGAGAATGTAGACGATTTGTTTTTTCAGACCTGCTGTGCCGTTATCTCGAATACAGGGGATATTCAGTCAAACACATCATGAATATAACGGACCTGGATGACAAGACTATAAGCGGATCTGAAAAAGCGGGGTTGGACCTATCTGCATTCACCGGCGAACACATTGACCGGTTTATGAAAGACTTGGATTTTTTGAGAATAAAGCCTGCTTCAGAATATCCCAGAGCGAGCGAACACGTGGAAGATATGGTCCTACTGGCGGAAAAACTCGTCAAAAAAGGATTTGCGTATGAGAAACTTCGGTCACTCTATTTTGATATTTCCCGGTTCGCTGAATATGGCAGGCTTTCCGGAATCGATATCAACAAGATCAAACTGGGGGCTACCGTTGACCTGGATGAATATGAAAAAGACAATCCCCGGGATTTCACCCTCTTCAAAAGATCCAGGCTCTCGGAGCTCAAAAAGGGAATATATACAAAGACCGACTGGGGAAATGTACGCCCTTCCTGGCACATCCAGTGCGCGGCAATCTCCATGAAATATCTTGGGGAGAGCTATGATATCCACACCAGCAGCCGCGAACTCGTATTCCCTCATCACGAGAATGAAATTGCAATCGCCGGCGCCGTGACCGGTAAACCCCTGGCCAAATACTGGATGCACTGCGACCGGGTATTGGTTGACGGAAAGAAGATGAAAACAAATGGGTCCGGAATGACGCTTCAGGATGTTATGGATATGGGGTACTCCGGCAGGGAGATTAGGTACTGGCTTCTTTCCGGCCATTACAGGAAACCGATCGCTTTTTCCAAAGACAGACTGGAGTCGGTTAAAAATTCTCTCAACCGGCTGGACGCCTGCATCCCTACCTTACTTCATGTTGGTAAGGGTGCTGCTCATTATCCTGAGCTGGATCAGCTTTTATATGACATTAAAAACGGCTTTATCAGTGCCATGGATGACGATCTGAATATTTCCGCAGCCATGGCTTCCATATTCATGATTGTCAAAAAGTTAAACATCCTGATTTCAGGAAACAAGATAAATCAGGAGGATGCGTCCAAGATTGTCGATGCATTTCGCGGTATCGATTCGGTGCTGAAAATATTTGACTTTGGTGACGCGTTGTCAGATCCCGAGATACAGGGACTTATAGAAGAGCGGAATAAGGCCAGGTCTGAAAAAAACTGGGATCTTGCCGACAAGATTCGCGATGAACTGAGATCCCGTGGAATTACAATCAAAGATACGAAATTGAAATTGAAGGAAGAATAATGAAACCTGTGTATTTTCCATTTACCTTCATGCCAGAACCGGTTGTTGAAGCTGTTTCCGCCTGTTTCGGTCAGGTGGTTGTATATCAACCTTCAGGACAAAATGTGCCCGAACAGATGCAGAAATGGGCCGAGAGCGGTGTATTTGACATAAGAGTTCCGGTTAAAGAGGATGAAGAAAGAATGGATTCAATACTGAGAGATTACAGGGATTGGTTAAACCTTCATCAGGGCGGTGATGTCGCTTTCCTGAAGACGCTGAAAGACACGATCCCGTATTTTGACGAAACCTCAACATCTAGAATCAGGTCCGATATTCGGAAGAAAGCCGAGGGACCCCGGTCAGATAAAGAACCGGCCGTTGAAAATAACGATGTGCTTCTGCAAGCCAGACTCTTTCTACTTGCTGCCCAGGAACTGGACGTGCAAAACTTCAGCATCATCCGGGAGATCCGGCAATTCGAGGAGATGGAGCAGGATCTATTCAAAAACCTTAAAGGAGAGATAGAGGATTCTCATGTCCGGTCGCCTGGAAACAACGCCTTGATGACGGATGATCCGGGCGCCTATATGGCACCCGAGCGTGTGGCTGCATGGGCTCGGTTAATGCTGTATGACCAGATGGAAAATGATGATACACTTTCAGGATTGTATATCACCAGCAGCCGGACGGTCTTTGAATATATAACCGCCAATGTTCCCGGCATGCAGATGGCGCTCAATTTTGATTCAATACCCGTATACCGGAAGCGGATTGAAGGGGTGAAAAAATGGCAAGATAGATTACTGGAACACCTTGCCAAGCTGGCGCAAAATCCCTGGCCCCCGCCCAAAGACGCTGATATGGAATCGTGTATCGACAAACCATGCGACAGAACCGTGTCACTGGAGCTATACATTGCGCCCGGGGAAGAACCCCTTGATTTTTTTAGCCGTTTTATTACAAAAAAGCCGTTTCAACCCCATAGCGAAGATACAGAGAGACGGTTGAAAAATACACTGGTCGGACTAATTCAATTTTGATTCAGAAAAAGTGATAAGAATGCTTGACTCACCCTGACAATTGGTATATGGAGTTTGCCCGGAAATTGAAAAAAGGTGAATGTTGACACCGTGCGTTATACTCTTATGAAAGGAGGCTCCACAAATGAGTTTTGTTGTTACTTTAGACGCAGAGAAATGCGAAGGTTGTGAAGAATGTGTGGACGTATGTCCTGTTGAGGTGTTTGAGATGGAGGATGACAAATCAGTACCGGTAAATGCTGATGAGTGTCTGGGCTGTGAAAGTTGTGTCGAGGTGTGTGAACCCGGCGCAATTACAGTCGAAGAAATATAATCAAAAAAAAGTCATGTTCCCCGGACCCGTATGACACGATTGCGGGTCCGGGGATGACGCAATGATGCCGCCGATTTGTTTTGATTCCCGTTAAAGGAGTTGCTGCCCAATTTAGACCCCCGCATCTGTAATAACGCTTCGAGACCTTTGTAAAATGCCCCCTTTTGCCCAATCCTCGAAATACTCAATGTATTTCTGCTTGCCCTGTGAAATGCGAAGCCCATTTCTCTGGGGTGGTTAAAATTTTTGCGTTGACTCGGGGCGCCCATGCCCCTCGCCCTTTCGGGTTCGCCTTCGGCGAATCCAATTCCGCTATTCTGCGAAATTGTCCGTGGCCTTGAACCCCGGTTAAATGTTAAATGCGGATTTAACCCCGATGGAATAACCACAAAAAATTGATTCCATTGGGCAGGCAAAATTGAATATTTTTCAAAGGTCTCTACTAAATAATTTAATCAGCACCCCTTGTCCAGCAACCAGCATCCAGAAACCGGCATCCAGTCTCCAGCATCCGTTATCCAGCCTCCAGTATCAAGTAATCAGCATCAAGTATAACCGATTGCCAGCCGCATGGCCAGTATTTCCAGAGTGAGCCTTAAATTGGCGTTGGCCTGAATATTTTTTTGTGCGGTCTGGACGTCCTCTATTTTTGAAAGAAGCGACCCCACAGGCATCTTTTCTGAAGCATATTGGATCATATCGGTCAAGTCCTTGTTGATAATTTTTTCAGGATAATATTTAAAAACAACAAGGTCTCGCAAGAAAGATTTGATGACTTCAAGGGAGTCCGAAAGAACCTCTCTGTTTTTAGATAGCTGTTCCGCGAACGCCAGATGCAACCCGACAGGCCTGGAAGAGAGAGAGACAAGTTCGTTTAAAAGCCAGTTTCTCCGGTTTATCCAACTTTCCCGGGTTTTGGGCCGGGTCATGGAAAGGGCTTTGGCAAAGCTTCCATTGGCCATAATCGCGAAGATGGCAGCATCATCAGGATCAAGTCCCTGTTTTTCGACCAGCATCGCGGTAAGATTTATTCGAGATATCGGGTTAAACCGAATATGCTGGCATCGCGATGCAATTGTGGGGAGAAGATCGGATGTGTGCTGTGCAGTAAGTATAAGGATGGTCCGATCCGGCGGCTCCTCCAGCATCTTAAGAAGCGCATTGGCTGCCGCAGGATGCAGGGTCTGGGCGTCTGAAATGACAACCACCCTTAACTCCGCCTCATAGGGCTTCATGGAAAGCGAGTGAAAGAGCGTGCGGATCTGATTAATTCTGATAAAAGCGCCGGATGGTTTGATAAAGATAATATCGGGATGGTTGTTGGATTCGATTTTCCTGCATGACCGGCAACATCCGCACGGGTGAATCAGATCTTGCAATTCGTCCGGCTTATGCGGATCAGGGGGAACTTGAACCTTTTTTTCGTTCCGAATGGCGGGTGCGGCGTTCCGCGTTTGAGCGGCGCAATTGCACGCCATGGCAAAGACCTTGGCCGAGGTTTTTTTGCCCACCCCTTCAATCCCTGTAAAAAGAAGGGCGTGAGGGATGTTCCCGTTTCGAAAGAGAGTGGATAAAATACGTAAGGGCTTTTGTTGATCTATTATCGATTCGAACCCTGACACAAATCTAACTGTCTACCCGCTCTTTGAGTTCTTTCCCGGATTTGAAAAATGGGAGTTTCTTGGGCTTAATATTAACCTTTTCCCCGGTTTTTGGATTTCTTCCTGTATAGCTTTTGTACTCCTTTACATAGAAGCTACACAGACCGCGAATTTCAACACGCTCTCCCCGTGCCATGGCGTCCGCCATGTCATCGAAAAAAATTTGAACTACCCTTGCTGCTTCCGATTTAGAAATATTCGCTTCGGTTTTCAGGGCGGAGATGAGTTCTAACTTATTCATTTATCCTCCTTCCTCAAATAAGTGGTGGATATCGAGCATCTGTTATTTAAACATAACTTGATAAAAAGTCAAGTACTTATGCGAATATTTCGGGCAGTTTTTCAACATCGTCTTCATTTACATCCACGCCGGCATACTGTCCCAATGCTTCTATGTTAACGATCACACGTCCTTTTCCCTTGTATCGAACAAAAATTCCGGACACTCCCGTAAAGGGCCCGGACACCACCGTGACCCTGTCTCCCCTTTTGAAACGCTGTCCGGTTGTAACGGGTTGATTCCCTGAAACTATGATTTTCAGTGATTCTACGGTTTCCTGCGGAACTGAAATCGGACCGTCCGTATTGCCGACAAAACGCACCACTCCGGCGGTTTTAACAATTTCAATATGTTCATGAGGGGTAAGATCGGTCTTTACAAACAGATACCCGGGGAAAACCGGCACCCTGATCATCACCTTTCTGTCGCGGCGTTTACTTCTGACCAGAACCTTGGGGAGAAAGACCTCCAGCGATTTTTTTACCAGGCCGTCATAGACCACATTTTCAAATCTGCTTTTCGTATGCAGGGCATACCACAAATGTGTCAATCTATTATTCGTCATCTGTTCTAACCCACTTCGCGAGACCTTTGCAAAATGCCCCCTTTCATCCAATTTCTGCGTCAGACTCAAATTTTAATCCTCAAAATACTAAATGTATTCCTGTGGTTAAAATTTTCATCTTCCTTGAACTTGAACGAAATTGAACATTTTTCAAAGGTCTCGGTGCGTTCAATAGGGCTGCGCATTCGATTCTCTTATCGGGCTGCGTTCACCCGGTCCTCAAAATCCGAAAAGATTTATCATAAATGAAAAGGTATTTCCATCCTCGTATGCGTAACCGAAATCGATCGACCAGCACTGTGCGGTGTACGTAAAGCCGATGCCGGATCGAATGGTTCTTTTCTTGTTCAGGTTGCGTTCGTATTCTGCGTACGCCGCAATTCTGTCCGACACCTTAAGACGAAGGTTTGCGGAAATCGTTTCATTTGAATCACGGGTGTAGCTGTGCGCGGCAGATAGCATGTCACCGCGTTTGTCCCATATGCTGGCGGAAACGGTACTGGACAGCAAATGACTTTCATACGGGGACCACGCGGCATCGGCGTCCACTGTTAAAAATCCGTTCGGATAAATGTCAAGCTCGCCGAAAATTGGCGAGAAGGGCTCCGGATCATCGTCTCTTTTCTTCTGAATATCGTAACGGTTTTCAAGCTTGAAACGGGCAAACTGACTGTAAGTATAAGCGGGAGGTTCGTCATTCTCATTGTTTCGAGATCCCTCTATTCCAGCCGGCCGGGCTTGGGTTTTGGAGGTGAATATATTTGTAATCGAATACGTTACCCGGTTTTCTGTATCTATGCGGTCGATTGAATCAAACAAGGGGAATTTGTCCTGCTCCTTACCGGGCATATAGTCATAGGTGATCTGTGACCTGAAGGCATGCTTGATGCCCTTGATCTTTTCTCCGTTGACACTGTATGCGCGAGAGATTTCAGAAAAGAGATCCACTTTCATGTCAGCCATATTTCTGTATAATGTTCGATCCTTATCAGCGGAGGTGTTGTCGTATTGATCCATATGCCATACTGTTTGCCGGACTCCCGCGGACGGTTCAATGGTGAAATAATTTTTGAATTTGTAAGGCAGATAGAGCCGTGGGTGGACATCAGCCCGGTGGCCTCTCGGGCCGTCTTCCCGAAAAAAGTGCGTGTATTCAGAATCGAGATCAAGATAGAAAGGGGTCTGAAAAAGCTGCTGTTTGGATGCGTCAAACAGAACAAAGGGCAGCTTTTGAAGGGTGGGATCGGTCTCCTGCTGACGCCGGATGATAACATTGTCATACCAACGGGTCTCGACGTTCAGATCGAAGTGTGCCCATCTTTTGTTTAGATTGAATCGGTTCACCCGAACCGGGTCATCATCCGCGTCAAGACCCCTGCCGAAGTTTTCGAAAAAATACGCCTCCGCTTCATTGAATCCGGTGTGTTTATCCTTGAAGTCATGAAGGTAATCCTGGTCACTTACAATATCCAGGTCGAGCTTTGCGGAGATCCCCCATGGCATTGCCTGGTTCTGTTTCATCCTGAACCAGTAACGATCGGAATTGGGTCGCATGACATTATCGTCGTCATAGCCGTAATCATCCGAACCGGGGGAGCCGTCATCCACCTTTCTGTCATCCAGAAAATCACCCATCAGGGCGCCTTTTGACCGAGGGTCTAAAACATACCGGTATTCCAGGCCAAACTTTGTCCCGCGACGGCTCATATAGTCTGCGTAGAGCGTGGCGTCGGAGCTTTCATTTATAGCCCAGAAAAAAGGTTGGATATATTCCACACCTTTTCGATCCGAATATCCTGTCTGGGGCGGCAATAGGCCGGTCTGGCGTTTGAGCTTCACAGGAAAAGCAAAGAATGGCGTGTACAGTACCGGCACTTTTTTTACCCATAGTGCAGCATGATTAACAAAACCGTATCCTTCAATGGTAACTTTTAGATTCCTCCCTGTTATTTTCCAGGCCGGGTTGTCGCCGTCGCATGTCGAAATGGTGGCTTTTTGGGCGGCATAGGCGTTCTTGCCGACCTTTTGGAGCGTGTCTCCCTTGATGTAAAAATGGTTTTCTTTTATGAATATGCGTCCATTGTAGATGGTTCCGGTTTCGGATCTCAAATCTATTTCCATTCGGTCACCGATGATGACATCTTCCCCGGCCGTCATCATTACATGGCCTTGAGCAAATGCCGTCATCGCTTTGTGGTCAAAATGGACGAGATCGGCGGTAAGCTTTTTGTCGTTTTTGGTAATGGACACGTTCCCGGTCCCGACATATACTGAAGATTCGCGGTCGTAATCAATCCTGTCCGCGGTAATGTGCCACTGTTCATTCGGGTCATCCTCTAGGTAATGTTCGAGAGATGATGATAATGCAGACGCAGACAGGGTGATGAGCATCAAAAAGGTGAACAAAAGACAGGTGAGAGCTCGGCGGCGACCGACAAAAAATCCTGAATGTGTGGTGCCGAATCTGATCGGCATGCAATCCGTAGTCTGGCAGCTGTTTGGGGATTTATTGGCGCACATATATATCCGTTGATTTCCACTCCGGATGTATTTTCTGGTGTTGGATGGATTTAACGTCGAATCCTGTTTGAACGAATACCTGCCGGCAATTTCGTTTAATACGCTGATGGAAAGAGCCTCCTTGTCGTCGGATTTCGCTTTGTTAAGCGCAATCAAGGTCTAACAGGAGAAAATTCCCTGAGCATAAGCTGTGAGATAACATCTTGAACACAGATGAATTTTCGAGTATAAAGCCAATTTAATCACAAAAAGTCAAGATATAGTTAGCTGAGGGGTCGGGGAGTTTTTATCTTAAAGCTTTATAAATTAGCGAAATGGATGAT
>JBHPCZ010000132.1:0-9114 GCA_042573625.1 Thermodesulfobacteriota bacterium | reverse complement strand
GCACCTTTACGCTGATGCCTTTTGAAGGGGGTGCCGCAATATCCCTGATTCCCAAGTTCACGCCGCCGGACATGCTGGACCTGATTGGAAAACACAAGATTACCATTCTCACCGGTCTGCCCACCGGCTACCGGGCGTTAATGAAGTTCCCCAAATTCAAAGACTTTGACACCAGTTCGATCCGTCTCTATACATCGGGTGGTGACGCACTTGGCAAAGAAACATTGGACGGCTGGACGGCACTGACCGGAAAGCCCATCTGGGAAGGCCTGGGCGGTACGGAGATGCTGCATCTGGTAACATCGAATACCATGAACGACGAACCCATGCCCAACTCCATCGGCAGGGCCCTGCCCGGCGTAGAGTGCAAGGTTGTCAATCCCGATTGGGAAGAATGCAAACCGGATGAAGTCGGCAGCATGGTTCTCAAGGGCCCCTCGGGAAGCCTGTACTGGAAACCTTACGAGGATAATGAGAAGCTCATCAAATCCCAAAAGAAGGGCGTGGTCAACGGCTGGAACCAGATGGGTGATGCGGTCTTCATGAAAGAAGACGGCAACATCTTTTTCGTCTCCCGCGAGGATGACATGATCAAAAGCTCCGGCTACCGTATCGGTCCTGCCGAGGTGGAAGAAGCCCTTGAAAAGCATCCGGACATCGCCGAAGCCGGCGTGGTCGGCATACCTGATCCGGACAAGGGCCAGATCACTAAAGCCTTTGTGGTGCTGAAAGAAGGCGTTGAGGGCAATGACGAGTTTTTCGAAGGCGTCAAAACGTTCTTGAAAGAACACGTTGCGATTTACAAGCTGCCTCGAGCAATCGAGTACAGAGATGAGCTGCCGCGTACGCCTACCGGCAAGCTTTTGCGTCGTCATCTGCGCAGCTAAATAAGGCGCATTTGCACGCATATTCTTAAGCGTATAATCCCCTCACCTCTCCCGGGGTGGGGGGATTTTTTTTAGAAGCTGTTTCAAAACCCCATCTAATGCCCAATAGCTGTGTTGCACTCCGACCCAAAATGCTCACATACTGCCATGTATGCTGCGCTTTTTCGTATGTTGCACATGACGCCTAACGGCGTCCCGCGCCTTACTCTTGAACATGATCTAAGGTTTTGAAACAGCTTCTATTGCTATATACCGTAAATATTCAATATTCATGGTAACCTAAAATATCTTGTCATTGCTTTACTGTTCTCTCAACCGCCCTGCAAGATACTTGTGAATAATGCTGGAAACCAGCGTTTGATAAGGTATTCCCTCCTCCATAGCTCTTACTTTCAAACCATCAAGATCTTTTGGAGATATCCGGATGTTCATTCTTTCGCTTTTTATGAAAGTCGCTCTGGCAGCTTCTTTTGCCTTTTGTATTTCTTCATCCAGATTGTTAACCGAAACCCATTCATCATTCTCGATGGATTTCATTAATTCCTGTTCTTCTTTGTCAAATGGTTTCATTTTATATCCTCCTGAAGGAGATAAATCTTTGTATATTTCCTACTGGGAAAAATAGTTTTGAGAAAAATAGCGTTTTCTTTTTCAATACAAGGAACAATATAGACATAATTATTGACATCAACCACATAAAATCGCTGCTCACTATATTTTTTTTGATTCGGATGTTTGATAACATCAAGCAGTTTTCCGTTTTCTATACAGAAAACAATCTGCTCAAAAGATACCCTCCGTTCGCGCTTCAGCCATCTGTTTTTGTCTTCATTCCAGTCAAATATTTTCATATTTTAAAAGTAATACAATGTGTGCTTATTGTCAATACGTTGTATTGGCTATAATTCGAGATGGTTATTCTTTTGCCTGTTTAGCAAACAATTTGTGTCCACCTAAATAGATGCGTTTGTCCGTATATTCTCGATCGCATAATTCTCTCATCCCCTCGGTGGGGAAAATTTTTTTATCAATTTAAATCCTATGAAACCGGTATGGTATAGCCTGACTCAACCCCCTGAGAATTTACAATATTTAGCACAATTCTCTTTACACGAACGATCATTTAAAATACATGTTAGAGATGGATTTTTATTGAGAACTATTTATACTCAATTCGCGCCTAAAGGAGGAAAAACAATGACTGTTGATATACCTGTCCCGTTAAAAGCTGCAGAACGCGTTGAAATTACCACACTCATTGATAATTATGTTGATCTCCTTTTACCACCATCGGAGATAATGACGCGGCCACCTTTGGCAAAAGACGGAAATATTCTGGCAGACACGCTTCTGGCTGAACATGGCCTGTCACTTCTGGTTACCGTTTACAATGGAGAGAAGAAAAACACCATTCTCTTTGACACCGGATACACAAAGGTCGGTGTGCCCCACAATATGGAAATGCTTGGAATAAATGCCGAAGATATCGAGGCCGTTGTGATCAGCCACGGCCATATGGACCACACCGGTTCCCTTGACGCCGTTCTCGATAAAATACCCGGGCGGATTCCGTTGGTACTTCACCCGGGCGCCTATGTGTATCCCCGTTATACCGCGACCCCGGACGGCGATAAACGCCTGTGGCCTCAAACCCTGGTGAAAGAAGATCTGGAACAGAAGAACGTTGACATCGTAGAAAGCAAAGAACCGACGCTGATCGCGGATGACAGGATTATGGTCACCGGGGAAGTGGAAAGGGTCACGGAATTTGAAAAGGGAATGCCCAACGCGCTTGTGGAAAAGGACGGGAAAATAGTTCAGGATCCTATTCTCGAGGATCAGGCGTTAGTCATTAAGCTCAAGGAAAAGGGACTGGTGGTGATTTCAGGTTGCGCTCATTCGGGTATCGTCAATACGGTGATGTTCGCTCAGAAAATGACAGGAGAGCAAAACATTCATGCGGTTCTGGGAGGCTTTCACCTCACGGGACCATTTTTTGAAAAAATTCACGACCCAACGATCGCGGAGTTGAAAAAGATGGCACCGGATGTTGTTATGCCCATGCATTGCACCGGATGGAAGGCGATCCAGAAATTCCAGAAAGAGTTTTCGTCACAGTTCGTGCTCAACAGTGTGGGGTCTAAGATGACGCTGTCCTGATGAATCAGGGATCAGGAGTCAGGGATCGGGGGTCAGAGTCCAGGGGTCAGGGATCGGGTGTCAGGGATCAATTGTTGGGCCATCCTCACCTACAGGAGAATCTTTACGGAGTCGTGGCCGAGTCGGGTGTTGAGATTACATGATAAATAGTTAGTACCCATCCATATATACAGATGGACACTAGTCAGACAGGATTAACAAGATAAACAAAAAAAATTATGTCACAATGTTTCATTTTCTTGCCTCCGGCCTGTTGGGCCTGCGCCCCGGAGGGATGAAAATGGAATAATGCATCCCGGCAGTTCACGATTTCGATGGGGATCATCCATTCCGCTATATTCAATTTCTATTTCCCTGTACTCTATTATTCCAACACTCCATCAATCCAATGTGTCTAAGGATTTACGACGCCTTGGAATAAATGTTTATTGACTTACCTTAAAATAATTGATCTAATTTCATTTTATGGTTTTCATTTAGTGACTGTATTATTAACCATTTATAACCATTGATGGAGGGTAAACAATGACTGAGGCACTGAGTGTTGGCATGACCCACGAAATCGAACGGCAAACCAATGAAGATATGTCGGCGCAGAAGGTTTTTCCCCATGTACCCAATGTGTATGCCACAAGCGTTATGGTGGGGCATATAGAAGAGGTTTGTGCAGACATGGTCCACGCTCAACTGGGAGAAGGTGAGCAAACCGTCGGCATCGGAATGAAATTCTCTCATACAGCGGCGACGCCGTTGGGAATGAAAGTTCGGTTCAGCGCCAAACTGATCGAGATAGACGGCCGGAAATTGGTCTTCGAGGTGGAAGGCTTTGATGAGGCGGACAAAATCGGTAAAGCCACTCACCAGCGCTTTATCATCAATGCCGAAAAATTCAACAGTAAAGTGGCGGAAAAAGCTGCAACATAGGAGCAGGGATTAGGTAGCAGGTTTCAGGGGTCAGGGGACCGCGAATGATTAGAAGTTATCGTGATTTAGAAGTTTGGCAGAAATCAATGGATTTAGTGGTCGTCTGCTATCAAATAACGAGAAAATTTCCGAGAAATGAAATTTATGGGTTGGTCAGTCAATTACAACGGGCAGCCGTATCGATTCCAGCGAACATAGCAGAAGGGCGACATCGTCAACATAGCAAGGAGTTTCTTCAGCATCTGTCATTCGCATACGGCTCGCTTGCGGAACTGGAAACCCATATTTTAATAGCTGAAAGATTGAATTATATCAATAAGAGTAAAAGTGAGAAAATATTAGGGAAAACAGCCGAAATAGGTCGGATGATTAATGGATTAAAAAAATCTATTGAGAAAAAAACCTGACACCTGATCCCTGACCCCCGACAACCTAAAAAAATATAGGAGGTGTGGCATGGCGGCCAAAGATCCGGTTAGCCAATTGGATGCTGTTTTGAGACCCAAAAGCGTGGCGGTTATCGGCGCTTCAAGCAGCCCGGACAAACTGGGCAATGAAATTATGCGGAACATACTGGATGGCGGATTTAAGGGAGACGTTTATCCCATTAATCCCAAGGCTGACGTCATCCTCGATCGTCCCTGTCACGTGAGCGTGAAAGATATTCCGGAAGCGCCGGATCTGGCCGTGATCATTATCCCGGCCCGGTTTGTTCCCCAGGCAGTGCAGGAGTGCGGCGAAGCGGGTGTCAAGGGCGCGGTAATTATTACCGGCGGCTTCAGTGAGGCCGGACCGGAGGGGGAAGAGCTACAGCAGCAGGTGGTTGAGGCGGCCCAAAAATACGGCGTTCGTATTATCGGACCCAACTGCCAGGGCGTAAACAATCCACACCATCCCCTGTGCGCGTCGTGGCCGCTGCTGACCTACCAGGGCAAGATCGCGCTCATTTCACAGAGCGGTACCGTGGGCGCAGCAATGATGGACCGGTTATCCGAGGACAAGCTGGGCACATCCAGTTTTGTCAGTATGGGCAACCGGGCGGATGTGGATGAGGCAGACCTGATTGCCTATTTCAATCAGGATCCAAACACCGAGGTGATTGCCGCGTACATCGAAGGCATAAAACGTCCCGAGAAATTCATCGAGGCCGTGGAACAGCTCAAAAAACCGCTGGTGGTCCTCAAATCGGGCCGCACCCCCAAAGGAAAAGTGGCGGCCGAGTCCCACACCAAGGCTTTGGCCGGTGCCGATGCCATCTATGAAGCGCTTTTTTCAAAGTATAATATTTGTCGGGCCTACACGGCTGATGAATTTTACGACTATGCCAAGGCCCTGGCTTATCTGAAACCACCAAAGGGCAATCGTATTCTTTTTATCACCACATCCGGCGGTGCCGCCATTCTTGCCACCGACCAGGCGGAGCAGGAGGGCCTTGACGTCTCTCCCTTGCCCGATGAGGCGGTGGAGGCCATAACGCCGCTCATTCCCGCCCACGCCATCAAGGCCAATCCCATCGATCTGACCGGCGATGCCACCGCTCAGATGTTCGGCGATGTCATCGAGGTGACACGAAAGTATTATGACACCCTGGGCGTAATTTTTGGGGATCCGGTTGAAGGCGCTTCCAACGTAGTGACCCCGGATGCCAATGAACTGATTATTTTTTATGGCGGGGCAGATGTCGAACGTAGCGAAAGCGAACTCATGCATCTCAAGGGAATTCCGGTGTTTCCCACCCCCGAACGCGGGATCAAGGCGCTGGCAAAGGTTCTTGACCGAAAAGCCCTGGCTGAAGCACAGAAGCCGACCTTAACTGTCCCGGCTATTGGAAAGCCTGTCTCTTCATATCAGGCACTGACCCGAATTGCGGAACAGGGAATTCCATGTAGCGATTTCGGTCAGGCGGACAGTGCCGGCAGTGCCGCCGAGATTGCCCGGGAGCAAGGATTCCCGGTCGCGCTCAAGATCAGTTCTGCGGATGTGTTGCACAAAAGCGATGTCGGCGGCGTCCGCCTTAATCTGGACTCCCCGGAGGCGGTGGAGAAGGCGTATGAAGATATGCTGGCAACCGTGCAACAGGCCCGGCCCGAAGCAAAGCTGGGAGATGTTCTGGTGAGCAGAATGGCGCCTTCGGGCCTGGAAGTTATTGTGGGGATGAATCGTGATCCGCAATTCGGTCCGATCATTCTTTTTGGGCTCGGCGGCATCATGGTCGAGATTTTTCAGGATGTCAGCCTGCGACTTCTTCCGTTTTCCCGTAACGATGCGCTTGACATGATCCGGGAAATCAAAGGATATGGACTTATTTCAGGGTACCGAGGTCAGCCACCTGTGGACGAGGAAGCACTGGCAGACTGCCTGCTCTCGGTGGCTCAAATGGCGGAGAACCATCCGGAGATCGTTGAGATCGATCTCAATCCGGTCATGGCTTATCCGGATGGAATTTTAGTCGTAGATGCCAGAATTATTGAAAAATAAAGATTTGAACTGTATCATACCTAAATTGAGCGATTTTTTACTTGATCTGCACCGATCTCTTGCGCATAAAGGCTTTGCAAAAATCCTCGACATATCCACGGGTATGCCTGCGGTTTGTGTAAATCTTTCTGCATCAAGATCTCAGCACATATCTTCACAAAAATCGCTCAACTTAGGTTATAATAAAAAAGGAAATGGGAATTTAGAGGAAGAAGCATTGTTTAAAAATCTGCATTTGAATATCAGCGATACTATTTGCAATGTTGCTCTGATCAGCAATGAACAAGGAAAACAGAATGACGACTGAAGCTGACCGGCTTGCCATAAAACTCAAAACCCGGTATCCCATGCTGCAGTACTTCACGGACCGCACCTTTGGCGTGGAGATCGAATTTTTCGGGCTGCAGTATGTTGCCATACCGACAAATAATGGCATCATCAAGCCGTACAATATTTCCTCTCGAGCCAAAGACGGACGACACATGCTCGATCTGATTAAGGATAAAAATATATCCATCGGTGATGACAGGGAATCCTGGCATTTCGAGAAAGACAGATCGGTTAGAGGAATGCGTCATACCAAATGTGGCGTCGAACTCACCAGCCCGATTTTGAGTGGAATAACCGATCTGGCGCAAGTCTATCAGATGTTCCAGTTTCTCAGTGACATCGAGGGCATCGATATCGATAAATCCTGCGGCCTCCATGTCCATCACGGCGTTGACCCTGCAAAATACAGCTGCGTACACTTACAGCACCTCGTTCGGATCATTCATCCTTTTGAAAAGCACTTTTACCTGTTGATTCCGGGTGATCGCCAGGATGCGGAGACCTGCCGGCCCATGGAAATCGATGTGGAAGCCTTTTTAGACATCTGTGATGGTGATTTGGAATCCGGCAACTGTGAAATCAAAAAGCTCTGGTATTCCACTGCAAATCGCTGCGCGGAGGAGGCAGACAATTATACGCGTTATGACAAAACCCGATATCACGGCCTGAATCTCCACTCCTACTGGTATCGTTCCACCATTGAATTTCGATATCATTCAGCTATATTGCACAACATCGATGAAGCCATGCAGTGGATCATTTTCACCCAGTTCCTCGTCGAACTGAGTCAGGGGAATGCGCCGAACATCTACTACTCTCCCGAAGCAAACAAGTGGGTACAGACCATATACGATATTTACAAAGATCTCGGCTACGAAAACCAGATTAAGACAATAGCAAACTAACTGGTTCCAAACATACTGGAAAAATAAGCAAAATAATTGAATTAAATAATTATTTTGCCCCAAATTATTTTGTCAGGAATAAGAAGCGGGGACGACCATGTGTGACATTTTCGCCGTATCGGCCGGCTATAACTATACACCCCAAAAATATCTGCCTGTCTTCGCGGAAAAGAGCAGTGAAAACATGAACGGTTGGGGCATCGGTTTTTTCCGCGAGGACCAGGCTCTGGTGGAAACATCTTCGGAACAGGTGTTCAGGCAAGATCAGGTACACGAAAGCTTCCAGAGACTGGCCCGTGTCATTGACAGCCGGATCATCATATCGCATGTGAACTGCCCCAAAAGCGGCGGCCGCCACAGTGCTCAACTCCACCCCTTCAAGCTAAACTTTCTGGATCACAACTGGCTGTTTGCCCAGGTGGGAGTTGTTGAAAACATTAACGAATATCAGACCAACGGTACGCCACGCCTGGACGTCGATGTCTATACGGCCAGGATTTTCGAATATTTAAGAGATCAGTTGGTATTGCTGAACCGCAAGAACCCGTATATCAGTATATACATTGCCCTGCACATCGCTATCCAAAAGCTCCTGGACGACTATCCCGGGGATTACTCTTTTTTTCTGGCCAATGAGTCGTTTCTCTTTGCCTTTTGCAACTTCAGGCAGCTGATGGTTCTCAAGGCGTCTGAAAGTATGGGAGATATACTTCTGATTACATCCATTAAAGAAGGGCTTAGCCGCACCGATTGGCACCCCATAACACCGGACCCTCAATCCAGGGGCGAGCTTTTGGTGATTGCCGGGCCGGATGTGCTGTACGCAGGAGATGTTTAACTTTGGTTACTTGTTTCTGGTCACCGGTTGCTGGACAAATAAAAAGAATTTCCTTTTTCCCCCAGTATCAAGCATCCCGTAGACTTACCTATATACAACGTCGTAATACCTGGATATTGGACTGGCAAATTTTAATTAAAGAAATGAATAATGTGTGACCTTTTTGCCCTCTCTGCCAAAAAAGATTACTCGGCCCCCAAATCGATGCCGCTTTTTGCGATTCGGGCCAAAAAAAACATGGACGGCTGGGGTATTGGTTTTTTCCGTAAAAACCATGCCGTGGTTGAAAAGTCAGCTGAACAGGTTTTTATTCCAATCACCTGCACGACAGTTTTCAAAGACTGGCCCGCGTTGTAAAGAGCAGAAATATCATTTGCCATATCCGCTTCCGGACCAGCGGTCTCGTGGACGAGTGCCATGCCCATCCCTTTGTGCTTCGATTCGGTGGGCATGATTGGATATTTGCCCATAACGGAAAAGCGCCGGCCATTGAATCTTATAAAAGTAGCGGCATTGGCATTGAAGATGCCATAAGCGATTCGGCCAGGGCTTTTGAATACCTGCGGGACCATCTGTTAGATCATTATCAGAA
>JBHPCZ010000131.1:0-9141 GCA_042573625.1 Thermodesulfobacteriota bacterium | reverse complement strand
CTGGCATGATGATCTTAAGGTGACAATAATCGATGTGGGGCAAGGAACATCAGCCCTTCTGGAGATTCCCGGAGGTGATTGCCTTCTCATAGATGGGGGAGGTTTTTCGGACAACTCGATTTTTGATGTCGGCGCCAGAATCATTGCGCCCTTATTATGGCGCAAAAAAATAAAAACCGTTGACACCCTCATTCTCTCGCATCCAAACTCGGATCATTTGAATGGACTTACGTACATTGCACAGCATTTTAATGTAAAAAGCGTATGGTCCAACACCGAAGAAGCAAGTACCTTAAGTTATCAAAAATTCTGGCAGACAATTAAACAAAAGAAAATTGCCCTGCCCGGGCTTGATGATATATCCGGCCCACATAACATGAACGGCGTAACACTGAAGGTTCTTTATCCGCCGAAGGATTTCATTGAAAGAGCAGAAACAGAGCGCTGGCGAAGCGCGAACAACAACTCTCTTGTCATTAAGGTTGAGTTCGGATCAACATCAGTCCTATTTCCGGGAGATCTAAAAAAAAGAGCAGAAAAAGAACTGGTTGCACTGGCAGGAGATGATTTAGACAGCGCGGTTCTGATATCGCCTCACCATGGCAGCAAAACATCCAGCACAGGATCTTTTCTGGATCGAGTGAAACCGGAGCTTGTCATCATCTCATCTGGATGGAAAAACCGATTCAGTTTCCCGCACGCATCGGTTTTAAAGCGATACCGCAGGCGGGGATATCGGATATTTCGCACCGACAAACACGGCGCCATGGTGCTGTCAACAGATGGTCAAACACTTACAGTCAGACCGACAATCATCGACGATGAATCGTGATGGCGAAAGCATGACAGTATTACCCTTAACCACAATGAATCCGCATCCAACGGTTGTCAGTTTCTGATTCCAAATCGCTCAGATAGCCGAAACGACAAACAAACTTTAACCGAACATTTGACATTTATGGTATTGACAAATATTCTTTTTTATTAAATATATATATTGTAAATGCTGGATAAAATAGGACTTACAAGGGCATGCCCACAAGATGTGCCTTTTGGTTTGGCTTGAAAGGAACCCTACCCTCCCTTCGCAGTCGCACCTTCTTACAGCGGAAGTGTATTAATCATCCTGATTTGACCTTGTTTCTTTTTATCGACATTTCACATTTTTTTATTTTTTGAGAGACAAGCCTTCGTTTTTCATATATATTCATAATTTTAAGTCTTCTCCAATGCATGTGGCATGTCAGTGAATATGAATATAATGTTATGTGTGGATATATGTATACAATTGCAGAATTCACCGCAGTCGACATGAATTCTGCAAAAAAAATAATATCTATCCGGGAATGGTAGATTTTGGTTCAAAACAAGGCCGCAGGCGCAGTGCGTCTACGTCGAGGACTGCAAAAAGGGCGAGAACGCCGTATTGGGTCAAAAAACGCCGTTTACGGACAGACACCAACAAATACTTCCTATAGGAGATCCGGTTAATGAAACGGAAAATAGATACCGACACGCTTCTGAGGCAGCTTCCCTTTAACAGGAAAAAAGGAAAAGGGAAAAGGAAACGAATCAATTGGAAATCGGAGTGGGACCGGTTTGATGCCAGAAAACTCTTCGACTTTGATCTTTCAAGCATCCCTGAAAAAAAATTGAACGCTATTCGGAAGCGTGAAGAAGCCATCATGGACGGCAACCACGCGGCGCTCTCGATTTTAACAAGGGTCGTCGATGGCCTCTGCGGCTATCCCATTACACCGTCAACCCCCATCGCCGAAAGTTTTGCCGCGGCAGCCTCTAAAGGTCAAAAAAACCAGTTCGGTACTGAATTAATGTATTTCCAGCCCAGCGATGAGCTTTCCGCCATTGCCGCTGTGGAGGCCATGGCATCCCAGGGGGGGCGCTACGTGGACAATTCATCTTCCCAGGGGTTGGTCTTAAAAACAAAAAATCTCTTCTCGGTGGCGGGTAAACGTCTGCCGGTCATCATGTCGGTTATGGCCCGGGAAGTTAATAAAGGATCCTTGAGCATTCACTGCGGCCACAATGATTTCTATGGCGTGCGGAATGTCGGATGGGCCCAGCTGGTTTCCGGGGATAACCAGGAGCTTCACGATTTACTCCCTGTGGCATTTAAAACCGCGGAGTTGCGCCAGGTCATGCTGCCGTGCATGGTCATCGGTGACGGATTTATCAAATCTCACGCCTTGGAAAACATACAGGTACTTTCAGACGCTTTCCTAGACTATTATGTTGGCCCCCCCAATCGATTCTACCAGCCTGATTTCAAGCAAAGGACCCTCACCGGCACCTTTACCGACGTTGATCTCACCATGGAGGGCCAGGTGGCCCAAGATCATGCCTACCGATTTATCAAAAGAGGATTGATTGCCGCCATGAACGTGATGAACCAGGTCATGGGCACCAACCTCAAGGCAGTGGAGTGCTACCGAACCGAAGACGCTGAAATGGTCATCGTGATCCTCGGATCGGCCGCCGGTGTGGTCAAAGATGTTGTGGATTACTACCGGGATGTAAAGGATCTGAAGATCGGTGTTGTGCGGCCGGTGCTATTCAATCCTCCCTGTTTTCAGGAGCTGGCCTACGGTATTCGCAATGCCAAGGTTGTCACTGTTCTGGAACGAACCGGAATGGCCCACAATCAGCTGCTCCTCGCGGACATACAGGCCGCTCTCCAGGTTTCTCTCAGGGCCGGTCGAGAGGATAGGGAACCTCACAAAATCTACGGCCGCCAGGACATGCCGATACTCTTGCACGGCGTGTACGGTCTGGGAAGCAAGGACTTTAATAAATACGATGCCGCAGCTGTTGTGGAAAATATGTTGTCATGTTTCCAACAAAAATCGCGGAAGTATTTTCTTCGGGACTTTTTCTCCGGTATTGAGGGCCCATACACATTAGAGCCTAAACCGCTTCCGGAATACAAGGACCGCGAGTTGGGAATGACGTTTATCGGTATCGGCGCGGAAGGGGTCAAGACAGCCCTGGAAACCGCGGCGGTCATCTATGCCGAAGGAAGTGACAACGACCGGAAATACATACAATCCGGAGCCCGCTATGGCGCGGCCAGGAAGGGCGCACCCGTCTTTATGAACCTTCGCATTTCAACATATCCCATCCGAAACGCATCGGAACTTGCGGAGTGCGAGGTGTTGGCGTTTTTCAATGAAAAATTTCTCTCCGGTGAAATTCTAAGGGATTACGTGGGGGGGCTTAAGCAAAACGGACTGCTGGTTATAAACAGCCCAAAGACCGTGGATACGCTTTTGGCGTCGTTTCCACCTGAAATACTCGAACTTATCTCAGATAGAAATATCAAGGTCGTCGCGGTGGACGCCACCCGGGAGTCTTTAAAGCACCTCAGCCGGAACCTCCCCGGTGCGATGATGCTGGGCCTGATCAACGGCGAAACAGGGATACTTTCACCCGATGTGTTTGAAAAAAAGTTTCAAGGCATCCTCAAGGAAAAACTGGGGCCCAAAAAAGGTGGCGATATTGTTGATTCCAATATCGCGCTTTTAAGAGAAGGTGCCCGGCGGGTCTCTTCTGATCCGGATCAGGAGGTTGCAGGATTTCCCGAAGAATCAAAAGACCTGAGCCCGGCGGCAACAGTCAAGCCTGAAGATTTCGGGAAAGCATACGGAACCGCCGGTCTTCGGACCAAGCTCTCGCCTAAAGACGAGTTGGGAACCATCAAGCCGATTCACTTGATAAAAGATTATCAAAAGCACTTTAGGCAGGAGATGGTCGAACCGATTTTGGCAGGGAAAAAGGTTCCGTGGGACCGGTTTCTGCCGGTAGTTCCGGCCGCGACCAGCAGGTTCCGTGACATGAGCTTCATAGCGACCCAGATACCGGTGTGGGATGCGAAAAAATGCATCGCCTGCGGCATGTGCGCGGCCTCATGCCCGGATTCGGCACTTTACGCTACCATTACCAACAAGAACATACCGAAAGGCGCAATGCCTTATTTCAAGGTCTTCAAAAAGCCGCCCAAGGGAATCCCTTGGAAGCAGTTTGCCATGAACATCAACGTCCTTGATCAGAATTGCAAAGGCTGCGGGATCTGCGATCGAGTCTGTCCTGTGGACGCGTTTAAAATGGCCGACAAGACAAAAGTGAGCCAAACAGACTTTCTCCCCGAACAATACCAGAACCTCGACAATACTTACGGTGCGGCCAAGACGGTTGACCGGATGGCCATCAACCATCAGGTGCTTTTCGTCTTTTCCAAACTGTATCCGGGCAAGCACACCCTCTGTCCCGGCTGTGGTGAAGGATCAATCAATCTTTTGACCTTTTTCGCTCTGGAATGCTTGCGCAACAAACCCAAGGGCATCGAGACCTTCTACCAGGGAATCAAGGTTCTTTCGGATATCAACAGAAAAGCCATCGAACATATGATTGACCGCGGATTCACCATCTATACCATCAATTCCACCGGCTGCAATCAGGTTTCGGAACTGGTCAACCCCTTTAACACGCGGATTTACCAATCCGGTCACTACGGCTTCGGTACCGCATCTGCCGCGGCGTTAGGGGCCAAATTCAGTTTAGACCAGGCATACGAAAATGGCTTCAGCGATGTCCTGACCAAAATCATCGTCTTTGCCGGCGACGGCGCCATCTATGATATCGGCAACGGACCTTTTAATTATGCCCTGGGTGAAGATTTCGACATCACCTGGGTGATTTACAACAACGAGGGTTACATGAATACCGGCGCCCAGAAATCAGGCGCTACCCGTTTTGGGTGTGACCGATCAACATCCCCCATCGGGGAAAAACATGCAGGGAAAACCACTTTGCATCGTCGTATCGTCAGCCAGGCCACGGCAATTTCACACGTCTATTCGGCCAAGCTTACCGTCGATAACCCGTTTTATGCCATCCGAATTTTAAAAGAAGCCATCGCCTATTGCGGCCCGTCGGTGGTGGAATTCTTCTCATACTGCTCACAGGGCCAACAGGGCCCTGACTGGGCGGGCCCGTTAATCTCGAGAATGATGAACGAATCAAGAAAATGGCAGACACAGGTGAGACGGCCGTTTCAGAAATTGGACATTTCTGCCAATCCGACACCTGATGAAATATATCCTGCCAAAGGAAAATCTTTTAAAAAAGGAATTAAAAGAGATCCGGCCACCTTTTTCGATGTGGTCAGCATGCTGGGCCAGTACAGCCGGCACATCAAGGCCCAGGAAGGGGATGATATCCCTGAGCTCATCCTGGTAAACGAAACAGTTTCTCTTTTCAGATGGCTCAGAAATCAATACCTGGCCGGCTATCGTGATACCATGCCCACTGAAGAAGAGGTGGAACGCATCGTTACTGAGCGTTACAAATTCAACTCCCATTAACGATGTTGCTATGAAAACCGACAGGAATCCGGGGGCAATTATCTGGTAAAACTGCCCCCTTTCCTGCCCCGAGACCTATGCCCTTCAAATACAAAAGCCCATGTAGAATTCGGTACCGTGTCGAAAATCAAACCTAAAAAACATTCCAGGCCCAGCATCCCCATCTCAGAATGTATCCGTTGCGGCACCTGCTGCAAGAAAGGCGGCCCATCCTTTCATCATGAAGATAAAAAACTGATTGATAAAGGGATAATTTTATCAAAGTTTCTTTATACCATCAGAGAAGGTGAGCTGTCCTACGACAATGTCAAAGAATGCCATTTGCCGGCAGCTTCAGATATCATAAAGATTAAAGGCCAAAAGGACTCCTGGACATGTGTTTTTTTTAATGAAGATGAGAATGAATGCACCATATACGACAACAGGCCACTCGAATGCCGGATCCTGACATGCTGGGATACGAAAGAAATCGAGAAGATGTATTCAAAAAACCGGCTGACGCGGAAAGACCTTCTTTCCTCTGTTGAAGGGTTGTGGGATCTGATTGAGGATCACCAGCAGCGGTGCGCTTATGACAGACTCAAGCGTTTTGCTAACGACTTGAAAGCAAATAAAAAGGAAGATGAGGCACTAAAAGGCATTCACGAGATCATCGAATATGACACCCGTATTCGACAGCTGGTTGCAGAAAAAGGAGGTCTTGATCCGGCCATGGTCGATTTTCTATTCGGCCGGCCGATCACGGAAACCATCAGGATGTACGGATTTAAGATTGCCCGAAAGGGAGATAAATATAGTCTGGTTCCGACGCATTGAGGCCCAGTTATTCCTAAAAAGCCCTCTGATTAGTGCCTCCCTCTAAATGGCGGGAGGCATCGGCCCGGGTTTTGGAAACCGTCACTATATGCAATCACTGAATTTCCAATATCGAACACGGAATGTCCAATGATGAAGTGCTCTCTTCTCTGCCGTTGTCATATAACCGTACCAATTTCACGGAATATCCAACTTGGAGATAATCAAGTTTTTCCTTCGACATTCGACATTAGATATTGATATCCGATATTGAATACGCCGGTTGAATGGTGTTTCGGGTATCGGATCACCCCGCATCGCATGAACCGCTTCGGGTCCTCCGCCTGGCGGAGGATTTATGAGACAACTAATGGGTATCCCCTTCTGGATTGAAAAACGATTTCATCAGGCAGTTGACTTTTACTATGCAACCCGGCCACAACCGTTCCCGGGCAAAGAAAGGCTCCGGCAGTGTAAAATCGTATCCCACAGAGGAGAGCATGACAACAAGACAGTCTTTGAGAACACCATTGCAGCGTTCGATCACGCAAGGGACGCAGGGGTGTGGGGAATTGAATTCGATGTTCGCTGGACCAAAGATCTTCAACCTGTTGTCTTTCACGATAAAAACCTTCAAAGGCTCTTTCAGTCCGGTTTGGAAGTAAATAAGGTGACACTGGCCGAGCTAAAATCGCGCTGCAAATTGATTCCTTCCCTTTCAGAAGTCATTCAGAGGTACGGAAAAAAACTGCATTTGATGGTCGAAATCAAAGAGGAAGTATACCCGGACCCGGTTTTTCAAAACAAGATTTTGAGAGCGCATTTCAACGGGTTGTCACCTCAAGACGATTTTCATTTTCTTTCTTTGACCCCGGAGATGTTTACATTGATCGACTGTGTGTCGGAAACGGCGTTTCTTCCTATCGCCCGGCTCAATGTAAAAAGACTCAGTGAAACCGCCTTACAAAAAAACTACAGGGGGGTTGCCGGACACTACTTGTTTATTACAAACACCATTCTGAAAAAACACCTTCAGCAGGAGCAGCTTGTGGGAACCGGATATATCCGTTCTCAGCGCTGCCTGTTCCGAGAACTCAACAGGGGTGTAGAGTGGATTTTTTCAAATCATGCGGTAGAACTTCAAAACATCTGTAATTCGCTTCTTAAAACAAAGTGAGTCTCCTCCCGCATAGCGAAAGGCATCATGTAGCTCCTACGATGGGGGCATCGCCCACGGCCTTTAAACAGTCGCTATTTTATAGTTACCGAATATCCAATATCCAACAAGGAATGTCGAATGATGAAGTGTTCTCTTTTCCGCCTTTGTAACATGACAGGACAGCGCCAAATTTCACGGGAAATCCAATCCGAAGATAAACACGCTGTTTTCCTTCTATATTCGACATTGGATATTCAATATTCAATATTGAAAACACCGGTTGAATGATGCCTCGCGTATCGGGACGCCCCGGATCGGTAGAACCTCTCCGGGTCCTCCACCAGAGGCGGAAGTTTAAAGCACTACTAAATATAAGAGCCAACTACACTTCTGACAGATACGCTGCTTCCTTTCTCCCCTTCTCTTCATCCACAAAAAAGAAAAGGATGGCACCGATGATAAAGAGAAGTAAGATCGATGCAATCCCCCAGCGAGAAGCTATCTGCCCGACATGCACCATCTGTTCCGGTGTGGGGGACGGCGGCATCATAATCCGCCGTGCAATCAATCCTATACTCCCCATCAAGACCGGCCCCAGGATCGCCGCAAACTTGCCCAGCATGTTGTAGAACCCATAATATTCAGCAGCCTGGTTTTTAGGTATCAATCGCGAATAATACGATCGACTCAGGGCCTGTATCCCGCCCTGTACGAAACCGATGATAATGGCAAGTATGTAAAAGTCCTGCTTGCTGGTCATCATCGCGCCCCATATGGTGACGAACATATAAATCCCGATCGCTATGTAAATGGATCCACGCACGCTCCACCGCTGACCCAATTTCCCAAATACAAGCGCAGAGGGAAATCCTACAAACTGTGTGATTAAAAGCGCGACAATTAAATCGTTTGAAGAAAAGCCGAGAGACATGCCATAATCAACGGCCATCCGAATAATGGTATCCACGCCGTCAATGTAGCACCAATAGGCGAGCAAAAAAAGGAAGACGGTCTTCAAGTGGCGAATCTTTTTAAAGGTGCCAATGAATTGCCTAAACCCGTCGATGATGAAATGACCATTTTGGGACGAGGCTGCCGTGGCTACTTTCTCTTCCGGCACCCACCGGATTAAAAATATAGTAAACAGGCCCCACCATACCGCCACTGAGACAAAAGCGTACCGTACGGCGGTTAATGCATCGGGTATTCCGAATTTTTCAGGCATTAATGTCATCATTACATTCAAAAGAAAAAGAAGTCCGCCGCCCAGGTATCCCATTGCATAGCCCAACCCGGATATATAATCGATGTCGTCTTCATCTGCGATACTCGGCAAAAGCGAATCGTAAAATATATTGGCGCCTGAAAAACCGATAATACCCATGGCAAATATAAAAATGGCCCATACCCAATCCCCTCTTTGAACCAAAAAGAGGGCGGCCGTCATCAGTGCCCCCAGATATGCAAAAAAAATGAGGAACTTCTTTCTCACCGAACCTCTGTCAGAGATTGCACCCAGGATAGGAGCCATTATCGCAACCAATAAACTGGCGATTGCGTTGCCGAATCCAAGCTGGGCAGTACTCGTATTCACATCAATGCCATAGCTACAATACTGCTTAAAAAAAATAGGAAAGAAACCTGCCATAACACATGTCGCGAAAGCAGAATTTGCCCAGTCATACATGGCCCAACCCCAAATCGCTTTTTTGTCTTTATCCATGCGATCACTCCGTACAGTCTAACTAACTGAGGGGTCGGGGAGTTTTTATCATAAAGCTTGATAAATTAGCGAAATGGATGATC
>JBHPCZ010000130.1:0-9209 GCA_042573625.1 Thermodesulfobacteriota bacterium | reverse complement strand
GTTGATATCCTAGTTTAAATTTTGTTTAATTCTTCTTACTATCTAAGTTACCCGACCCTTCAAGTCAAGGAAAAAGCATAAAGGAGGGTTTTTCTTGACAATGAAACCGATCCGTTAATAGGCTTTTGTCATGAAAGAGGAAAAAGAGAACAAGGGATTCGCCCAGATCGGAAGTGTTGTGGATAAGATGCTGAATCAGTGTCGCAGCGAATCCGACATTGGAATGACAGAGGTCTGGCGGTTGTGGGAAAGGCGATCGCTGAAAATGCCCGTCCTGCTGCATTCAAGGGCAAAATGCTTCTGGTTCATGTCACCAGTTCCACATGGATCCATGAGCTCCAATTTTTAAAAAAGGATATCATCAGAAAAGTCAACAACGCGCTGGGAGAAGAGCAGGTCGAAGAGATCAAGTTTAAGATTGGCCCCATTTAGTTGTAATCTAAACTCTCCGCCTATTTTGGAGGAACCGGAGGGGTAAAACCGAAGCGGAGTGCCATGATAAACGAGGAATCGCTCAACCGCTGTTTCAATATCGAATGTCGAATATCCAATATCGAATATAGAAAACAGAGCGGTGCGTTTATTTTCGAGTTGAATTTTTCGTGAAATTGGGTGCCATCATAAGAACACATCATCATTGGACATTCCTTGTTGGATATTGGATATTGGGTCACTGAAAAATATCGACGGCCTCCAAAGCCGGGGCGATATCCCCATCGATAGGGCTTCCTGATGCCTTCCGCTATGCGGGAGGAGGTTCACCTACACTAAAACCGGCTTTTTCAATTTTTGGGCATCACCTTAATGAAGACATTGACAACAGACACATTCTTAAATGGTCGTATCCAGGTTAAGCAGAGCCGGCAAGGCTATCGGTTTTCCATCGATGCGGCAATTGTTGCCGCTTATGCCAAGCCGCGCCCCAGCGACAAAGCCATTGACCTGGGTACAGGATGCGGCATCATTCCGCTGATTCTGGCCTATCGTTACCCGGATATAAAGGTGTTTGGTATCGAAGTGCAGGAAGAACTGGCAGAGATTGCGGTTCTCAATGTTAAAGAGAATGGGTTGAAGGATCGGATTACCATTCTTTGCAGGGATATGAAATCCTTGAAACATCATATGACATCCGGTCCGGCCGATCTGGTCGTCAGCAACCCGCCATATCGGAAGGCCGAATCAGGAAGAATAAATCCGGATAACCAGCGGGCGATTGCCAGGCATGAAATCAAAATTACCCTTTCCGATGTGGTCAAGACCGCCAGCCGAATGCTGAATATCTCAGGGCGGTTTGTTACGGTTTATCCGGCTGATCGGATGACGGATCTTCTCACGCAAATGCGGTCAGAAGATATCGAACCGAAATTTCTTCGCATGATTCACTCCGGCAGAGACACCGATGCAAAACTGGTTCTGGTGAAAGGGACCAAGGGCGGTGGTCCGGGAATCAAGGTGGGCCTTCCGCTGATCATTTACCGTAAAGACGGATCATATTCAGATGAAGTGGAGGAGATGTTTATGCCGTGATTTGAAAATCTAATAAAAGCCAAAAACCCAAGGTCCCGGAGCAGCTAGAGTTTCTGGTGGATAAAAGGGAGTCGATATTACGGACAGTATTTGAACCGCAGAATATCCAACAAGGAATGTCCCATTTCCAAGGTTACCTTCGATATTCTGCGGTTTCTTGTTGGATATCGGGAATTGAAATCTTTTATTTTATATTTCGAAGAAGTACACCATGTCTTTGCGTTGTCGGAGTTTACGAAGCCATCACAATTTGTTAATGATCTGGCCGGTGATCACCTTTGGGTAAAAATAGGTCGCTTTGTTCGGCATAATCAGGCCTTCTTCGGCGATACGCCGAACCTGGTCGATTCTTGTGGGATTCAGGATAAAGGCGATGTCATGCTTGCCGGCGGCAATGATGTCAACGGCCTCTTCAGCGATGCTTGAATAAGAAATCAGTTTCTCATCGTCGAGCCTGGCCTGATCAAAGCCGAGGATCTCCATGAAAATGAGCCGGTCCAATACGGTTACATCAATATCGATGAGCGATTTTGAAAGTTCATCACCGAACATCCGTTCCATGACACCCGGTTTTAGCTTGAGAAGATAGAATTCCGGACATTCCTTCATATAAACGCCGATACAGTTGATTCCCGCGGACGATTTCAGCGCTGAAATGAACTCATCGCGGGATTTATCACGCCTATTTCCTTTATAGGGGAATTTTGTGATGTCAAAATATTCAGCCGCCAGCGAGATCAAAGAAGCTCTCGCCGAAGAAGGGACTTCATCAAGCATTCGGTGCGCGGGCAGTACGATAAGCCCCGGGTCTTCCATACTGCAAAGATACATGAGAACGCTGTTGGCCGGGTGGTCGGCACTGAAATCGGGTTTCGTTTCTGACAGCCACTTCCTGTAATTGAGGGCTGTTTCATACCGGTGATGTCCATCAGCGATATAGATTTTACTGTCTTTCATCGCATCGGCAATGTAACGGTGTAAGGCGCTGTCGGTGATGCGCCACATTTTGTGCCGATGACCGTTCTTCTCGTTGAAATCGACAACCGGAGTATTACCCAGAACCGCGTCCTTTAGTGTGCTGAGGATCTTGTCTCCTTTATCGGAATACATGGAAAATATCGAGCTGAAATTGGCTTGACACGCTTTAATCAATTCCAGTCTTTGAGCCTTGACATTGGAGAAAGTTTTTTCATGGGGAAGAACAACGCCCTCTTCAAAGGGGACAAGACCGACCCGGGCGATCAGACCATATCGGGCAAGCGGTTTGTTTTCAAAAGGAAATTCATGCGTTGTCAAATATAACGCCGGTGTTTCGTCCCGCAGGAGGACACCTTCTGAAAGCCATTGATTAAAGCAGTCCGCTGCCCGGGTATAACGATTGTTTTTTTCTGTGTCGTTTTCCGTTTCCCTGCCCAGTGTCAGGCGGATAATATTTTGTGGATGGGTTTCATGGAACCTGTGCTGCTCCTGTTTTGAGATGATATCAAAAGGGGGCGCTGTCACATCCGAAAGATTGGTGATCTTGGATGGATTGTATAAGACCCCCTTAAATGGAGTAATATCTGCCATGTTTGAAAGTCCTTGTCGAGACCATTGAACAACGCCCTCTTTTGCCCAATCCCCGTGTCAGGTTAAAATTTTAATCCTCGAAATACTAAATGTATTCCTGCCTGCCCCGTAGGTCCGGCAGATCGTACTGGGGTGTTTAAAATTTTCGCCTTTCTTGGTCTTGAACCCCGGTTAATGTTAAATGCGGATTTAACTGGGCAGGCAAAATTGAACGTTTTTCAAAGATCTCTTGTTTTTGAGACGGTCGGTTAAAATTTAAGTTTGACGGTTTTGCAAAACGTCTTGTTTTGATTAGCTGATCAAGTTCGGCATCTGAGTACTATAAAGAATGAGGGAGTGCAAGATAAAATACAGCGCCGTCCAAGTTTGAAAACAAGGTCATTGACAGACAGGGTGGATGAAGTATATTAGATCCACGCGAAACGGATTTTTTTCGTCTCAATATTTCATGAACGCGGGGACCTAAACCGACAATTTTTTAAGAAATTGGTTGCTGGAGAGGTGGCCGAGCGGCTGAAGGCCCCGCTCTCGAAAAGCGGTATCCTGTCAAAAACGGGATCGTGGGTTCGAATCCCACCCTCTCCGCCACAAAACCGTCCCCATATTATCGGAGAGATGTCCGAGCTGGCTGAAGGAGCACGACTGGAAATCGTGTGTGCTGTTAACAGCGGCACCGAGGGTTCGAATCCCTCTCTCTCCGCCAGATAAAAAAATCAAGTTTTGCACCTCGTTTTTGGTGGGATTTATATCGCCTTGAAGAAAATGATATGACCCGATATAAATAGACCAAGCATATGTTTAGAAAATTCAGCGGTTTTGCGTAAGTCAACAACCAATTCTAAAAGGGGTGGCTTGATACTGACTCTGAAAAGGTTTTATATTTATTTCTCACCCTAGTTAAATAGCCTTCGGATTTAACAGGGCAGGCAGAGCTCACAGAGGCCACAGAGTTTCTTTGATCAGAATCCTTGAGAGGAGGATTCTGATCAATGGCAACCATTCGCCATAATTGATTAAGATACGCTTTTTAACTTAAGTGGGCATCACAAAATCTTCTTTGTAAGATACGATTATTTTGCCTGATTTTTCCTCTCAAAAAATCAGGCAAAAACTTTTTTATCGCTGTGATCTCTGCGAGCTCGAGCGATCCCGATTTGTCGGGAGAGCGGGCGAGAGTTTGAGTTTATTAAGCATTACATATCACCCTCTCATCCGCTCTGAAACGGAATTCTCTCTATGTCTTACCTTGTCCTTGCACGTAAATACCGTCCCCAGACTTTTGATCAGGTCATTAAACAGGACCATGTTACCCAGACGCTATCCAATGCAATTTCAGCAGGTCGTGTGGCCCATGCAATTCTGTTGTCAGGGCCCAGGGGAACCGGGAAGACAACCGTCGCCCGCATACTGGCAAAGGCCATGAATTGTAAAAATGGTCCCACCCGAACACCTTGCAATGATTGCAGATCCTGTAGAGAGATCACTTCAGGCAGCGCGGTGGATGTTTTCGAGATTGACGGTGCCTCGAATAACAGCGTAGACCAGATCAGGGATTTGCGTGAAAACGTAAAATATATGCCGGCACACAGCCGCTACAAGATATATATCATTGATGAAGTCCACATGCTCAGCATCGCCGCATTTAACGCACTATTGAAAACGCTTGAAGAGCCTCCGTCCCATGTCATGTTTATTTTTGCCACCACTGAACCCCACAAGATTCCGATTACAATTCTTTCTCGATGTCAGCGGCACGATTTTAGACGTATCGACGCTGAATCGATATCAAAACATATGGAAGGCATCTGCGCGAAAGAGGGGATCGATATCGCCATTGAGAGCCTGGGCTTAATCGCGCGAGAAGCAGGGGGCAGTATGAGAGATGCCCAGAGCCTTCTGGATCAGGTAACGTCTTCTGCAGGGGGGAAGATTACCCATGAGCATGTCATCGACATGCTGGGTGTCATCGACAGGAAAATTCTGTTTGACATTTCAGGAGCCGTCATCCGTGAAGATATACACGCGCTTCTCGACATTCTGGATGAGATTTACGATCATGGCCATGATATGAAGAAACTGTATTCGGAGCTTGTGGAACACTTCAGAAATCTTCTGGTCCTTAAAATGGTGGCCCGGGACAGCAAACTGGTGGATGTTCCCGGGCATGAGATAGACCAGATACATGATCAGGTAAAGGAAGTCTCTCCGGCCTATTTGACCCAGGTATTTGATATTCTGTTCAAAGAGGAATCGGCCATGCGGTTTTCATCCCAGCCGAAGCTGGCACTGGAGATGATCTTTATCCGGTTGTTTCAGGTAAAGCCGGCGCTGCCCATTGACGAACTCATCGAAAAACTGGATGATTTGCGGAAAAATATTTCTGAAACGCCCGAAAGCTATGCGGACACTGAAAAAAGGACGGTCAAATCGACCGGCACAGCGGAAACTGTAAAGCCGTTTTGCCAACCCCCTCCTGAGCATGGCAAGGATCCTGACCGGGTCTGGGGAAACCTTTTTTCAATTATTTCAGAAAAGCACCCTTCGCTTGCGGCAAATCTGAAAAACGCCACCTTGACAAAGCTCACCGATCAAAGCATTGAGATCGAAGTCAACGGCAACGGATTCAATATTAATATCGTCAGGCGCAGCGAGAGTGTGAATATCATAGAGAAAGTGTGCAATGAATTTTTCGGGAAAAAGATGGAACTGGTTATTAAAACAAAGACCATCGAGGATGATAAAAGCAGGCATAAAAAAACCAGGGCGGGCCGTTCAAAACAAGAGGCGTTAAACCACCCTCTGGTTGCGGATGCTGTTGAAATTTTCAACGGCAAGATTGTAGACGTTAAGATTTTGTAGAACGATAGAAGCAGTTTCAAAACCTCCCGTTCGCTGGTTTGAAAATTTTGATAAGTTCAAGCTTGCTTCGCTAAGAACTTTTGAGCAAAATTGTCAAAAGGCTTCACTAGAACCTATCTCAGAAATAAGATTAGGGTTCAGGGCAAGGCGCGAAACAGTCGAAAAAGCGGAGCATACACGTAGTATGTGAGCATTTTGAACCGTTTCGCAACACCGCCATGGGCACTTAGATTGTTTTTGAGATAGGTTATAATAGGTTTTGAAACCAGTTCTAAACAAGCGTAGGAGGTGTTTTTAATGAAGGGTATGGGGAATATGATGAAGCAGGCACAGAAGCTTCAGGCCAAGATGCTGCGGCTTCAGGAAGAGATGGCTGAAAAGACGGTTGAAACGACCTCCGGCGGGGGTATGGTTAAAGTCGTGACAAACGGCCGGCAGCAGGTCGTGTCTATTGAAATAGAAAAAGAAGTCATCGATCCGGATGATGTGGAAATGTTGCAGGACCTGATCCTTGCGGCGGTGAATGACGCTATTGTGAAATCCCAGGAGATGGTTTCAGATGAAATGAGCAAGCTGACCGGTGGGATGAACATACCGGGATTGACATAATATGAGCTACTACCCATCGTCGATGCTAAGATTGATAAAAAGCTTTTCTCGACTTCCGGGGATCGGCAAGAAAACCGCCGAGCGCCTTGCGATGCATGTACTCCGCGCGCCGCGGAGGGAGGCGGAACAGCTTTCTCAAAGCATAATGGAGATCAAGGAGAAGGTTAGGCTATGCACCATGTGTTTTGCACTCAGTGACAGCGAACAGTGCAAAATTTGCCGGGACCCGGCAAGAGATCCGTCCGTCTTATGCGTGGTGGAACAGCCCGCGGACATGGTGGCCATCGAAAAGTCCGGTTCTTTTACGGGATTGTATCACATTCTTCAGGGCGCACTTTCTCCCATGAATGGTGTCGGTCCGGATCATATCCGTATCAAAGAGCTGATATCAAGGATCACGGAAGGTAACGTCAAGGAGGTTGTGCTGGCCACAAGCACAAACCTGGAAGGTGAGGCAACCGCTTCGTACCTTGCGGAAAAACTGAGCGGCTATCCGATAAAAGTGACCCGCATCGCGTCGGGCGTGCCGATCGGCGGCGACCTGAAATATGTGGATCAGGTTACGCTGAAGAGAGCCATGGAGACCCGGCATGACATATGAAAGCCTCCGACGCGTGTTAGATTCAGGTATGAAATCATGAAGCCTTCGGATATTTTCAGTTGCACAAGATGCGGGGACTGCTGCAAGGGCTACGGCGGTACATTTGTCACTCATCAGGAGATTAAAGCCATCGCCGGTTATATCAATTCGGATGTTGACCGCTTTATTGATGAGAAATGCCAGATGTCAGGCGAGAGACCGATTCTGGCCCAGGGCGATAACGGGTACTGTATTTTCTGGGACGAGGCGTGCACGATTCATCCGGTGAAACCTCGCATGTGCAGCGCATGGCCCTTCATAGAAAGTGTTTTGATCGATGTGAACAACTGGCAGATTATGGCCGCGTCATGCCCCGGGATTCGTATTGATGTCCCTGACAGCGACGTGATGGAATGTGTAACCAAGGAATTAGGTAAAAGATAGAAGCAACTTTCTGACCGCTTTCTTCTGTTCGGCTTGTTGCTATTTGATAAAAAGGGAAGGTTCAAACCATGCTTAACTCATCATATAGTATCCAAGCTCAGCATCAAACTTAGGTATGGTAGTAAATTCGACACCGATATAGGGCATGTCTATCCACCGTATAATCACTTCTTTTTTGACCATCGATCTTTTTGGATTGTCCAGTTGAAACTCTACCAAAAGTATGTCACCCATATTTAAATCATCAGATGAAGCTTGTATTTTATGGGCAAAGGTAGCTTTCCCGGCTGTCCTACCAGAAAAGTCATGATCTTTTATTTTTAACCGCATTTGACTTACTTTTGTTTTTAAACCGGAACGAGATACATCCAATACGGTTATTTGTCCCTTTTGCCCCTCTTTTCCAGGACTCAGATTAGTGTAAGCTCCGGAAAGATTCGTCTTTTTTCTTAATTTGTTCCTTTTGTCCAGAACGGCCTTGTATGAATGCCCGCATTTGCATCTGGCTGTAAAGCGGATGACATCATCAATGGCGATATATTTGGACATATCCACAGTTTTGGACGTGTCGCATTCGGGGCATTTGATAATGGCCACGTTGTCGCTGTTTATGGAAACTTCCTTTATTTCAGTCATATAGAACTCCATTTGCTAATAATTGATTGAAATCTGCCTTTATAATGTAATCGCCGTTTTTTTTCAACACCTTATTAATATAGAATCATCTCCAAAAGAGTTGATGATTTTGAAAGGATTCAAGGGGTCGAGGATCCAAGGGCTTGCGGCGAGCTCAGCCGAGCGGTTCGAGAGAAATGCTTAAAAATTATAAAACGTTAAAAGTATGGCAGGGAAGACAGCTGCAGACGACTTGAGGTCATTATATATTGCCTATGGTTCTATTTGCGAATTGGAGACCCAGCTCCTGCTTTCGGGCGATTTAAATTATGTAAATAAAGAAAAATTAACTGTTCTCAAGGATGATACAGGGGAAGCTGAAAGGATGCTCAAAGTGCTAAATCGTTGGAGAATAAACGCTTGAACCGCTCGGCTGAGCTCGCCGCAAGCCCTTGACCCCTTGAACCGAAACAGCGCTCGCTAACCCCGCAGCTTGCTGCAGGGGACTCTTCAATCCTCGAACCCTCTTCTCCAACTAAATTGGAAAAGAACCTTAATATACTACTGATTTGTGAGTTGTTGGGCACGTAAAAGATGGATATTGGCTTCTTTTATTTTCCCCTGAAGTTTTAATGTAATTCCCAAGTTGTAATGCGCCGTCGCATAATCCGGCTTGATCCGTAAAGCCTCGGAAAAATGCTCAATTGCCTCTGCACGTCTTCCCTGGATTGCCAGAACATTTCCCAGGTTGTTGTACGCCTCCGCATAATCCGGTTTGATTTGTACGGCCTTGGAAAAATAGGCGACAGCCTCTTTGAGCCTTCCCTGTTTTTTCAGCGCAACACCCAAGTTGTTGTGCACCCCGGCATAATCAGGCTTGATCCGCAGCGCCTTTAAAAGATATTCAACCGCCTCCTTGAATCTTCCCTGAAGCACCAGGGTGCTGCCCAGGTTATTGTGCGCTTCCGCATCGTCCGGTTTGATTTGTACGGCCTTGGAAAAATAG
>JBHPCZ010000012.1:0-45691 GCA_042573625.1 Thermodesulfobacteriota bacterium | reverse complement strand
CTCAAATAATATAATTATGGTTCAGCTTCGTTTTTATATTTCAGCCAGAAGAGAGATATGAGTTTTGCTATTTTATCTCGATTTTGTTTACCCTTTCGGGAAAGCCGATGACACCCCATCTTCTTCGTTGTCAAGGGTTCGCAGTAGCATACTACGGCTTCACCCTTGACGCCTTGAATCTGGCGTATCCTCGACTTTCGCTCAATTAGGGTTCATTGCAATCGGTAATAAAAGAACCACAACTCTCAATAATAGATTACTGTAAATCCCCGCAGCCACGTCATCCAGGACAACACCGGCTCCCCCGGGAAGTTTCCTTTCGAGATATCGAATCGGAAACGGCTTTAGAATGTCAAATAATCTGAAGATCAGAAACCCGGCCACCGCTGTTGTTATGTTAAAAGGCAGGCCCAGAAACGTCACCATGATACCTGCAATTTCATCAATTACAATACAACCCGGATCTTTTTTTTTCAATATTATTTCTGCATCATGCGCAATCCATATGGCAAATAAAACAAATATTATGGATAAGAGGGCAGCAAATGACAGATTAAGACCGGATAATAGAAAACAGAGCGGAAGACCGAGAACAGTTCCAAAGGTTCCGGGAGCAAAGGGCATGTTCCCGACAAAAAAGCCGGTCGCAAGGATCGTGACCGTTTTCTCCCTAAAACTCATGGGCCGTCTCTATAGTCTGGTGCATTTTTTGTCAAGCAATAGAATCATTTCATGATTCTATATCACGCGGCTTCGCCGCTCTATTAATGGTATCGTACACGACTCTTATGGGAAGATTCTTTTCAAGAGCGATTTTTTTGCAGTCTTCATACTCCGGCACAATACGCACGCCGCCCTGCGGGTCTGTTATCCGCTTTGCCTCGATGTCACCGTATATGCTTTTCACAACGACCTGTTCACGGACCAGCTTAAATCTTTGTACATCATGATACCTAACACCCAGGGAGGTCGTTTCAGTCAGGATACGTTGCGTGAGCACCGCTTTCCGGTTTTTCCTGCACAGCACCTGTACCATGGTCCCGGGTCTGTTTTTCTTCATGAAAACAGGAATCCAGCACACATCAAGCGCACCGTCTTCAAAAAGGCGATCCATCAAAAATCCGAAAATTTCCGGATTCATGTCATCGATGCAGGTTTCAATCATCACGATGGCATCCTGTTGAAAATCGACCTGATCTTCTGACACGGTACCGGTAACAATCCGCAGAAGATTGGGTCTGGATTCCAGGTCCCGGCTGCCAGCGCCGTATCCTGTCTTTCCGACAACCATATCCGGCATGGCTTCAAAAGATTCCGCCAAGGTGGTAATGATGGCTGCCCCCGTAGGTGTCACCAGTTCAAACGGAATTTCCGTACCATAAACCGGGACCCCTTTTAGAATTGCAAGGGTTGCGGGAACGGGGACAGGAAGTTTTCCGTGCTGGCAGGAAACAAATCCTGTGCCCAGAGGAATCTTTGATGCGATAATCTTTTCAATACCCAGATACGCCACACACAGCGCCGCACCGACAATATCCACGATGGCGTCAATACCGCCGACTTCGTGGAAATGTACGTCTTCTTTCGGACAACCGTGAATCGCGGCTTCTGCCGCCGCAATCTTATCAAAGATATCGAGACTGGTGTTTTTAACGTTACCGGGCAAAGGACTGTCTAAAATCAATGATTTAATTTCCGTGTAGTCCCGTGATGCGGCAATATCCTGGACGTCAACTCGAACCTGCCTGGCATGGATGCCGCTGCGATGCACGGTCTTTACGCTTAGATCAAAACCGGTTAGCGGGAGGCTTGCCAAGTTGTCTTTGAGCCATTCTGCAGGTACGCCAAGGTCTATAAACGCCCCCAGTGTCATGTCGCCGCTGATACCGCTGAAACAGTCAAAATATGCCAACATTATATCACTCATTCAAAGCAAGTTATTGAACATTCGCCAATTTTCGTTTGAACTATATGAGGGGTCGGGGTGTTTTTATTATAAAGCCTTATTACCAGCGGAATGGATGATCTTTTTTTAAAGCGTGTACTGTTTGAGTGCATTAGGGGATCGTTAGAAAGAACAGACGAATGCTTAGATATTTTCACTGGAAGACATGCCGTCATGATGTTAACCTGTTGTTTTTTATATAAAGGCCTCTGTTCTTTCTTTACAAACCCTTATGCACGAGTTTACACGATTTAAAAAAAGATTATCCATGGAGCGTTTAATAGAGAAAACTCCCCGACCCCTCAACTATATACTGATTTGAAAAACCATCAAACTCGAAATTCGAATTTTGAAATTAGGAATTCGGATTTTGTGTCGTGTGAAGTCTGATGATCTCAAGCAGGAGTTCGGTCGTTTTGACCATATCATCCAACCGGACAGATTCCTGCATCGAATGCATGTCTTTCATGCCTGTGCCGAGCACACCGGTCACAATACCTTTTTCAAAAAAAATGTTGGCATCCGCACCACCGCCTGAAGTCTTGGTAACCATTTTTCTTCCAAGATTTTCAGCTGCTTTGCGTGCCAACGACACGGCCCGGTGATCATCCGGAATGCGGGTCCGGCGGAAATCGCTATCCACCTCAATTTCCAGGCGTGGGAGTCCGTCCCCGTCAGATGCGCCGCTGTAATCATCGATAACCGTTTTGAATGCCGACACGATCTGATCGGTCACCTGGTTGAGCTTTTCCTCATCATGACTTCTAACTTCACCTTTCACAATGACCAGGTTCGGAACGATATTGGTGGCTGTGCCGCCCTCAATCAGACCCAGGTTGCAGGTTGTTTCGCGATCGATTCGACCGACCTCAAGTTCGGCAATGGCCTTGCTTGCCAGGGAAATGGCATTGATCCCTTTTTCCGGAGCGGCGCCGGCATGCGCCTCTTTACCATGGACTTTGAACTCAAGCCTGTTGGCAGATGGCGCCCGGGTGACAATACCTTCGGTATCGGTCGCATCCAGGGCAAAACCGTATTCGGCTGTTATCAGACTGAAATCAAGATGTTTGGCCCCCTGAAGCCCGACCTCCTCGCAAATCGTAAATACAAGCTCCAAAGGTCCGTATGGCAGGTCATTTTCCTGGATAACCCTGATGGTCTCGATAATGATGGCAATAGCGCTTTTGTCGTCTGCGCCTAGAATGGTGGTTCCGTCGCTGGTAAAAACACCGTCTTTGAAAACAGGTGTAATTCCCCGGCCGGGTTCCACCGTATCCATATGGCCATTCAACAGAAGTGGCGGGGCTTGCGTGTTACCCACGAATCTTGCAACCAGGTTCCCGGTATCGCTTCCGATCTTTTCTCCGGCATTATCTACAACAATTTCCGCTCCCAACGACCCTAATATTTTTCTGATTTCACTGGAAATAGCACCCTCTTCTTTTGAAATGCTATCGATTTTCACCAAAAATTTAAACGTTTCCGCCAGCCGATCCGTATTTATCATCCCCTGCCCCCATAATCTTTGAAAATGAAATTGACAACCTGGGTTATTTTCCTGTATTTGTTGACTCCAGAAAAAGCGATATATTTCAAAATCGTCCACAAAAACGGAAGTGCGCAGCTTACTGGTGAGGCTCCCGGACTTCAAATCCGGTGTGGGGCGCTAAAACCGTCCCGGGTGGGTTCGATTCCCATGCACTTCCGCCATTTTTATTGATACAGAGTTCTCTCCATATTTCTTCCTTCCTTTATCCTTCAAGGCCCGAAAATGCTAACATAGTTCCAATCCAAACACAATTAACGATTGATATTAATTCGTAAGTAACAAAACGCCTTACCGCATGCGAATTCAGTATCCGAAAACCATAATAAAATTAAAGAATTCAGATGGTAAGACAGGAAAAAGAATTGCAGCCCCGCTTCCTTTATGTTATTTATAGCAAGGGCACTGCCTTCAAAACGCTTAATGGGGATGATTATCCTTGCCATATATCAAGGAATTCATTAAAAGATAAACAAAATATATTCCCAAAAAACGGAACTCAATAAAACCAATTAATCGATGGGAGAATAATAAATGGATTATTCACTTAGCCAAGACCAATTAAGCAGTATCGAGGAGATCTTGCAAAAGGGTCTCATGGAACTGGGCGTTCATTCTGTTGTTCTCATTGATATGGCGGGCAATATTGTTGCAAACCTTGATGACGGTAACGTTGATTACGACATCTACTCCCTGGCCGCCCTGGCCGCGGGTAATTTTGGCGCGGTAAGCGCTATTGCCCAAATGATCGGAGAAGAAGAATTTTCATTGCTTTTCCATAAAGGAGAGAATGAAAGTATCCATTTCAGCAAGGTATTGGCGGATTTTCTGTTGATCACCATATTCGGCCATGAAACATCCTTGGGCTTTTTACGTTTGAAAGTGGCCGAGTCGATCGAAATGATAGAAAAGATTTTGGACTCCTAACATTATGATACTTCACTCGATCTCCCTCTAAACGTTCAGGATTTGTGAGATCGGCAAACAATGACTGCATTGGAAGAGATTTTGGCATGGCTTTTGTAAACTTGAAAAAGAAAGAAGTGCAGGTAAAAATAGTCTATTATGGTCCTGGAAGGGGAGGAAAAACAACCAATTTAGAATATGTGTACAGCAAATTCGGTGAGCAGATTAAAACAGATTTGATCGCCATTAAAACCCAGGGGGACCGGACGCTGTTCTTTGATTTCCTCCCTTTTGACATGGGGAAAATATTGGGTTATGATATTAAGGTTCAGCTGTATACCGTTCCCGGTCAGGTAAAATATAATGCCACCCGGAAACTGGTATTGAGGGGAGTGGATGGTGTTGTATTTGTTGCAGACTCTTTGAAGGAAAGAGAGCGGAAAAACCTTGTTGCCCTAAAAAACCTTCAAGAGAACCTCGCCGCCCATAAGAAAAACATCTTCAAGATACCCCTTGTACTGCAATACAACAAAAGAGACCTGGCGGAGCAGGGCATCCCGGTCCTGCCCCTCGAAACGCTTGAGAAAAGCCTTAACTCCAAGTTAAAGGTGCCTTCTTTTGAGGCCAGCGCTCTGGCAGGGACAAATGTGGTGCCGACCTTGAAAAAAATCATGTTATTGACCATGAATTCAATAGAAAAACAGCTGAAATAGGAGATTAAAATTGGACAAGAAAGATGATTCCCTGACCGAGGAGGTGCAAAGCCGGCTGAAAGATCTTTTTGGGGAAAAGGAGGAAGCCCCCACGGCTATGGAAGATGAGAGAATCTCTGCCCCCATGGAAGAAGAGGAGACTCCTGCCTCTGGAGAAGACAGTGTTGCCCCTGAAGACTCTCCCATCAGAGGTCTAAAGACCACTATTTTATCGATTGACTGGGAAATCAGCGATGAACTATTGAATGCGCTTATTAAAGAAATCGAAAAATTAGAAGACAGATACAAGGATGATAAGGATCTCCTGTTGTTTCTTCAGTTACTGGGTTCGGTGGGAAAATATATCCAGAAAAGAAAAGTCAATGCCCACCCAGGGGCTATAAATTTATTGAACTCGGTTTACAATAGCCTGGAAGAGGTGCTCCTGTCGGAAAGCATAACAGAGGCAGAAAAGCGGGAAAAGCTTCTTGTTCAAGTTGAGGAATTCAAGAAACTAAAAGGGCAGATAGCCCTTAAAAAACCCGATACGCCTAAGAAAAAAGATGAGGCTCCAGATGAACACAGGCCGACTGAAGAAACCAGGGAAGGGTTGCCGAAAGATATGAGTCACCTTACGACACAGGAAGCCCTTGTTTATGTCTTATCCGAAATCAAGCAGGTCATCCGGGATGAATTCAAGGCATTGAAAGCGGAACTGAAGAAATAAACCTTTTACATTTTACAAAAAAACGAGAAATGGAGCATCAGAATTTGCAAATTGAACACTTCGCCCGAAGACTGGCAATCAATATCTAGGAAAAATGTTATTAACCATAGAAAACTATTGTAATAAATTCAAAACACAATTGGTGTTTTAATATTTCCGGAGGCGAAACCCTAAACCGTCCGCCATGAGAGTCGGTTATGACCCAAGGGGTAAAGGAAAAATGGATACAGTTCTGATCGTAGAAGACGACAAGGTCCTTCAAGGGTTTCTCCGGACGCGTTTGCAAAAAAATAAAGACAGGCTCGAGATCATACTTGCCGACAATGGTGAAGAGGCCATAAAAATTCTAAAACAAAGGGACATTTCCTTGCTGGTAACAGATATCGTAATGCCGAAAGTCGACGGCCTTGAGCTTTTGGCTTACATGAGTGAAAACCACCCTGATATACCCTGTATCGTAATGACCGGACATGCATCGGAAATGGCGGAAAAGCTCTCTGAAGATACGCTCCGTCTCTTTCAAAAGCCATTTCAGTTGGACGATCTTAACCAAGCCATAATTCAGGCTCTAGAACAGGATGCCCCCGGAGGTACTTTGAGGGGGATATCGGTTGCCAGTTTTCTTCAGATGATTGAAATGGAGCAGAAAACATGCATTATAGAGATCCACTTGCCAGGCAAGGAGAAGGGAATTTTTTATTTTGTCGAGGGTGTTATGCAGGATGCTGAGCACGGTGACCTCAAAGGAGAAGCAGCGGCCTATAGGATAATTGCCTGGGATAAAGCAAGCATCCGTTGTATGAAACTGCCCAACAAAAAGATTGAAAATCGGATAAACACAGACCTTACGAGCTTGATTATGGAGTCCATGAGGCGCAAAGATGAATCGAACGGATAAGGTTCTTAGTGCTGATGATGATCAAAAATATTTGAATACGCTCAGGGACAGCCTGCACAAGCTTAAAGGGCAATTGAAGGTGATGACTCCCACGAACGCGGGAGAGGCCATAAAAGTATTGAAAAGAGAACGTATCTCCGGGTTTTTCCCAGACTCTACCCTGCCGAGACCGGGCGGTCCGCAACTTTTGGCCTACATAAACAGAAATCACCCACAAATTCCATGCACTATAATGGCGAAGCATGGAATTCCCAACGCCCAAAAAAAGAGCGGCCGGAAGGACATCCTCCGCAACACCCAAGAACCTTTTATTCCCAATGAGTTGAATAGGACAATCTTAGAGGGAGTGGACTTCTTATATGAGGATGTTTTCTGCCAGAGGTACCGGTGAGCAATCCCGAAAATCAAATCGACAAAGTTTTCTATTCGGGTTAAACTTTTGAACCTCATGGATTCTCCTCCCAATATTGAGAATGCAAACTGATATAAAAACACATATTCAGACACTTATAAAGGAAATAGAAATTTACCGCTCCCACTCCTTGTTTGGGGAGGCAAAAGGAAAGTGTATTGAACTGGCGGAACTGATCCAAAAGAACGATCAGCTTAAAAACAAGCAAAAGCTTTTGTCTGCTGTTTCAAAAAAAATGAAGGATCTTGAAAAGGATGCCCGTCAGTTCGAAGATGGTGAAGCAACAGTTCAAATGTCCACAACAGAACTGGACCTGGTTAAAAGCTTGTTCTCACCTTCAAAAGAGACGGCAGCCGATTCAACGACTCTAGAAGGCGCCATCGCCCTGCTCGTATTCGGTCAGTTTGAAAAGGCCTTAAACGAATTTTACGAGCTGTTAAATAGCGATGCCCACCGTGTTGTTGCTGCCAAAAATATTCTCAGATGCCATATCGGCCTATCTGACCTGGACAATGCCATCACCCAGTATCGTCAATGGCACTCAAGCGGTGATTTCCCTGTGGAAGAGTTGGGGAAAATACATTCCTTTCTAACAGACAAACTCCAACAAATGGGGATCGATGAAAGCCTGCCCAAACCAGAAAAAGAGCCGGATGCCGAGCAGGATGAGGCTGTTGAAGAGGAGTTTGTCGACATTTTAAGCGTTAAAGTCCCTATGGATGACGGTTCTGGAAAAGAAACGGGCATTAAACTCGATGTCAGCTTTCAAGAAGGAAATATGTTCAGCGTGATTATCCCGAGGAAAAATCAAGCAATGATCGATGGTTTGAAGGTCGGCTTGAAAATAGAAGATATCCGCTTCTATTCGCCTGCTGTCGTGTTTATGGATACCTGTATCGTCTCCGCCTTAGAGGAGATTGCATCAGGCCCCAAAAAGGGAGACTACACCATGGTAATGGAAATTTTAGACATATAAAATCGGTATGCAAGAATATCCGCATCCTGTATTTTGAGATTAAAAAGGGGGTATAATGAAAAAAAAGATCCTGTCTGTTGATGACTCGCCCAGCGTCCGAAAGCTGGTGGAATACACGCTTAAGTCAAAAGGTTTCCAAGTGAGTTCAGCTCAAGATGGTTTGGCAGCACTAGAAATTATGGCAAATGAGCAGTTTGATGCCATTGTCCTAGATATCAATATGCCACGGATGAATGGGCTTGAGTTTCTGGAAAAAGTGAAGTCAAATGAGGTCTATGCGTCCATTCCCGTTATCATGCTGACCACGGAAGGCCAGGAAGAGGATCAGGACAAGGCCTTGGATCTCGGTGCCACGGCATACATTGTCAAACCCTTTAAACCCACGCTGTTACTAAGAATCGTAGGCAAAACGCTGGCCTCTATTTAATTCCAGGGTTTTTAACAAAAAAACGGAAACCAATCAGATAGTTTAAGTCCAAAAACCAGAAGTAAGGAGAGTTTCCATGTCTGACGAAAATAACGTTCAGGATCTGGATAACCAAATAATGAGCCGGATGTTGAAAGATTTCCTGAATGAAGCCCGGGAACATCTGGATCAATTAAACTTAAACCTGATCCAATTGGAAGAGACGCCGGAGGAAGAAACCTTAATTGACGAGATCTTTCGGACTGTACACACTTTAAAAGGATCTGCCTCTTTTGCCGGATTAAAGCAAATTACTGAAATCTCTCGTAAAATGGAGGAGGTATTTGGGAACGTTCGAAAGGGAAATTTTAACATCTCCCCTTCAATCATTAATATCATGTTTGAGGCATTGGATATTCTTAACGACTTGATCGACAGCTCTGCAACCACTGGCGCTTCAGATATAGATCTCTCACAGATACTTGAAAAATTAGATCGGATTCCAGGGGATACCGTCGCTGAACACAGAGAACCATCTGATGAACAGGAAATTGATTTTCAAGATCCCCATGAATTATTGAACGTATATAAGGAGGGTTATGATCAACTGGTAGCGCTCAAACATCTGGTTTACTCTTCCGTCCACCTTTCTGATCCGGAGTCATTGGCCGTACTTTTCTCAAACCAGATCGATGAGAGAATGAGCCCGGAAAATAATGCCTTCTGGCTCGTGAAAGATGGTAAAACGGTGGAGGAGATCGCACGTAATGGAAAACTTGTAAAAAAAGATGATCGCCGCAGTCTCGAAATTGAATCATCAGAGATACTAAAGCGCGCCGTAATTGAGCAGTCTGTGATCTGGCCGTCCAGCTTCCCCGAGATGAGAACGGTCTTCCCGAAATTTGAAAACCCCATTCTTTTCCCAATTAAAGCCAAACCTGAAGCCTTGGGATTTCTGGTCCTGGATCCGGAAGAATCGGCGGATGTTGAATTATATCAGTTTGTCGGCCAATTCGCGGCCATGATTATCAATATTTCCAAACTCCATCAAACCGTTGAAGAGCAAAAGGAAGAACTGGATGAGTTGACCGAGATACTGTTTAAACAAAATTCCCAACTGGCTTCCCTTTATCATGCCGGACTGGACCTTATGAAGGTCGTCGATCCTGTTGAGATTTGCCGAATCGTCACCGAAGCGGTTGTTGATGATTTGGAAGCAAGTAAAGCAGTAACCTTTCTAATAGATGAATCTTCACAGGAATTGGTCGGCGCATTTGAAAGCGGCGGATTAAAAGGGATTGATTCCCTGAGATTACCCATTGAAAAGGAAAAACCCATCAAAAAGGCCGTGGAATCGGGAAGGATTATAACATATGTAGATTATCCGGAAAAACTTCATATAGGCTCTAATGTCCTGGAAAACTGGATTGTTTTAAGCTTGAAAGGAAGGGGCGGGGCCCAAGGTGTTTTGGCGGCTGAAGTTGCAGATTTGGATATCGGTGATCCCATATCCATCCTGGCCAACTATTCCGGCATATTGCTGGACAACCTCAGATTGCAGAAAAAAGTCGGAAATACAGACACGAAAACCTGATGCAGAAAATTGAAATTGAAGATATTTTAATCTCAATGCGTTTGATGGTGTATTTTGTGATGAATGGGATATTAAGAAATGGATAAAGTTCTCATTGCAGACGATGATTTGCAGCTTTTAACAATTCTCAAAGAAACTTTGAAAAACTACAGCAACAAATTCGAGGTTGTAACAGTAGGCGACGGACTGTCTGCAATAAAAGCATTACAAAAACAAAATTTCTCACTTGTGGTGACAGATATACAAATGCCCAAGGTCAACGGTCTTGTTCTGTTGGCCTATTTGGCTAAAAATTTCCCTAAGATTCCCTGTATTATCATGACAGGGCATGGGACACCGTTTTTAAAAGAACGACTCAAAAGAGAGTCTTCACATTATATCGAGAAGCCGTTTAAGATTCCTGAACTGGCGGAATCCATCATGTCGGTTTTGGACCAGAGTGAAATCCTCGGCGGGACGTTGAACGGAGTATCGATTGTTGGTTTTTTAAAACTCCTTGAACTGGAGTCCATAACATGCCTTTGTGAAATTCATTCCCAAGATGGAGAAAAAGGTTACCTAATCTTTGAAAACGGCGTCCTGTATAATGCTTTTTACGAAAATCTCAAGGGGGAAGGTGCAGCTCGAAAATGTCTTCAAATGAGGAACGTAACGATCAAATTTAAAAAACCCCCCAAAAAAAACATTCAGCGACGAATCAAAAAAAGGCTTTCAACATTGCTCACGGAGGCTGTGAGACTCTAGTCAAAAATGAGATCCACCAGGACTCTGTAAAGGAAACAGCGTGTCCGACCGGCGGTGCAACTTACGCCCATACGCACCACTGTATTGAAAAGGAAAATTAATGGACACAATTTTAATTGTCGACGACAGTGTAATGCTTATCAATTACCTCGAAGATGCCTTTATCAAATATGAGGACCGATTCAGCTTTATCACTGCCAATGATGGGCTGGAAGCCATTGAAATTATTAAAAATAAACCTATTTCCCTGTTGGTAACAGATCTCCAAATGCCCAGGATTGATGGTCTCGGACTTCTGGCCTATACGAATAAATATTATCCAAATATCCCTTGTATTGTCATGTCGGCCCATGGATCACCCAAAATAAAAGAAACACTACAGACGGACATCCTGCAATTCATTGAGAAACCGTTTACAGCTGACCAACTTGCTGAAATAATCATATCTGCTTTGAATATGGACCTTCCTGACGGCTCTTTAACCGGAATCTCAATTGCAAGTTTTCTGCAGATGGTTGAAATGGAACAGAAAACATGTCTGTGTGAAGTAGAATCAGCCGAGAATCCAAAAGGGTTTTTCTATTTTAAAGGAGGAGAATTGTATCATGCAGTTTACGGCGGCCTCAAAGGGGAGGAAGCGGCCATGAAAATGATTCACATAGAAAATCCCACGATCAATTTTCGAAAACCGCCCGATAGAAAAATTTCAAGGAAAATCCATAAGGATCTCACGGGGCTAATCCTTGAATCCATGAAACGGAAGGACGAATCTTGAATCCGGCTTGAATTGGACTCGATTTAAACCTAAGTTGGGCCATTTATTGCGAAGATATGTGCCGAAATCTTTATACATAAGGGTTCGCGAAAACCGCAGGTGCCCCGCAGGAAATGCCCTTGGGATGCATACCCATGGATATGTCGAGGATTTTCGCGAATCCCTGATGCCCAAAAGTTGGTGCAGATCTATTAAAAAAATCGCTCAATTTAGATTAAAGTAAGAATTTTTTAATAAGGGGTTGAAGATATGGTTGACGATGAAGGAACAGTTGACAGTCTCATGAATGATCCTGAGATCGTAGAGGGGTTTATCGCCGAATCAAAAGAATATCTCGATACCATTGAGGATGATTTTCTCAGTCTGGAGACACAAAAGGATAATCCAGACCCTGAACTGATGGACAAAGTGTTTCGTGCGATTCACTCGGTTAAAAGCGCGGCGGGCTTTTTGGGTCTCGGCAATATGAATAGACTTGCCCTTACCATGGAAAAATTGCTTACACTGATGCGGACAGGCGACATCCGGCCGGAACCCGAATATATTGATGCACTTCTTGAAGGAGTGAATCTTCTTACTGCAATGCTGGATAATGTCAAACAGAGTAACAATCTGAACATAACAGAGGTTTGTGACCGTCTGTCCGGCCTGTTGGATAAAGTTAAAAAAGGAAATTAGAAAGTAATGACAAAATCATCAGAAACATTGGAAAAGCGTGTAAAGGATTTGGCAGAACAGGAAGGAAAATATCTTACCTTTACACTGGCCAGCGAGGAGTATGGTATAGCTATTCTGAAAGTCAAAGAGATCATCGGGATAATGCCCATTACAACGATTCCCCGGACACCTGATTTTGTGAAAGGGGTCATTAACCTTCGAGGAAAGGTCATCCCTGTGATTGATTTGAGGCTGAGATTCGATATGGAAGCCATGGATTACACAGAGCGCACATGCATCATCGTGGTTGAAATCGATGGATCCGGTGGAACCGTCCTGGTCGGGATTGTCGTCGATTCCGTTTCTGAAGTATTGAGCATCAAGGGTGGTGACTTGGTGGAGGCGCCGACATTTGGTATCCAGTTGAATACAGATTATATCTCCGGAATGGCAAAGACAGAAGAAGGTGTAAAGATCTTGCTGGACATCGATCGTGTGATGACCGCTGAAGAAATCTCCATTTTAGAGAAAACAGGATAAAAGAGTTGAGTGTAATTCATCGGGTTTTGGAATCCCGGCTCAGATGACCCTGGTTTGGTTTGCCCCTGAAAGGGGCTGTTTTACTTAAAGCCCTACAAGTTATGTGCCAAGTGCAGATCGGCACAGTTTAAAGAAAAAACTATGACAAACGATTCGAAAAGTCCCGCTACGGTGAATTACTTTCTTGAACCGGGTTTCATTCTTGTCACTGCAAAACCGACCGTCATATCCGCGGTGCTCGGGTCATGTGTTTCGGTCTGCATCTTCGACAGAAAGCGCAAAATCGGCGGCATGAACCATTTTCGACTGCCATACATCGATGACATGAAAAAGACCACTTCCCTCTATGGCAATGTCGCCACATTGACCCTTATCCGCCTGATGCTCGAGGAAAGCTCTAAATTAAAACACCTGGAGGCTCAAATTTACGGGGGCGCATACAACTCTGAGATTTCCACCCACGACATCGGTTCTGAAAATATCACGGTAGCCAGACAAATTTTAGAACGGCAAAAGGTTAGTGTCGCTTCGGAAGATGTGGGGGGACGGAAAGGGAGAAAATTAATTTTTAACACCAGCACCAATGAGATCGGTGTGATTAAGGTGGATAAGCTCAGAAGAGAGGATTGGTATCCTTACGACAGTGACCGGTAGACTTTCTTGCGGTTTTAAAACAAGTTGCATCACAAGGGTCTGGCGGATATAGACGCCTTCTGGATATCCCCAAAGCAGTAAAGAATCCGAGCTCCGAGGACCCGGATATGGCACAATTCCTGGAAGGGGATAATTTACTGTTGAACAGGTTAAATCCGAAATTCGAATCTCGAAATTCGAAACAAATTCGAATAACGAATGCTTGAATGACCAAAACACAACTATTAACCACGAACAGAACCATGTATGTTTTGGTTCATTTGAATTTTTGTCATTTGGTATTGTTTCGGGTTTCGGATTTCGTGGTTCGAATTTGTAAATGTCCTACTTTTAAGGGGGATGAATGATGGATCTAAACATGAGAATTCTGGTGGTGGATGATTTTGCCACCACCCGACGTATTATCAAGGGAACTCTCAAGCAACTGGGGATGACAAATGTTGCAGAGGCTGATGACGGCAGTTCTGCCCTGGAAGAGCTGAGAAAAGAAAAGGCCGATCTGATACTGTGTGACTGTAACATGCCCAATATGAGTGGACTGGAACTGTTAAAAGTCGTCAGGAGCGATGAAAAGCTTAAAGACACCCCTTTCATCATGTTGCCGTCGGAAGAAAAGAGAGAAGAAGTGATCGAAATGGTAAAATCGGGAGTAAATGATTACATTATAAAGCCCTTTGCGCCCGATACGCTGAAAAACAGAATTGAAAAGGTATGCGGATAAATAGAGAAGCCTGAGCCCAATGTCTTATGAAATTGAAAAAATAAGCGAGAACCTTGAAACCCTGGCCCTGGAAGTCGTGACCCTTGGGGAAAAAGATCTTTCGGGATTGGGAAAGATCCTGAACACCATCTGCGACTTGGAAGCCAACAGCAGCGGGATGGATGAATCCGACTTTCTGGTATTAATCCAGTCGATAAAGGGCTATTTGGAACAGCTAATCATGGACGAGGTGGAAGATATTGCCCCTTTAGAGGAAGCAATCCGGTGTCTTCAATCCTTTTTCCAGGCTCTGTCTCGTCATGAAGAATTCAAACAAGACGTTTCCCCTCTATTGGAAAAGCTGGGTTCTACGGAAGCCCGCGATGAAAAAGATGACGTTCAAACTTGGGATATGGCTGAAAAAAGTGTGCCCGTGACTGAAAGCAAGACGTCGGGTTCTGTTCAAGGATTAACCGAGGAAGACAGGGAGATCTTGATCGAATTTGTAGCCGAATCTTTAGAAAATCTTGCCACCATAGAAGTCGGGCTCATACATCTGGAGGAAAACCCGGACGATCTTGAGACCATAAATGATATTTTCAGGCCTTTTCATACCATCAAGGGTGTATCTGGTTTTCTGGGATTGGACAAGATAAACAAGCTCTCGCATAGCCTGGAAAATCTTTTGGACAAGGCCAGAAACGGGCAGATTAAAATTGAGGAAACCATTATAGACATTATTCTCGAATCCGTGGATACGCTGACGAAGATGGTTTCGGGCGTTCGTGAAGGCCTTGAAAATGGTACCTCCCCTGACATCGGACTGGACATCGCTCCTTTGGTTGAACGGATCGAGGAACGCAATTACAGATCGGAAAAGGTAGCGGACAAACCCCTCGGAGAAATTATGATCGAAAAAGGGGTTTTGAGCCAAGATATGATGGGTGACATACTTGAGGAACAAAAGCGTGACCCTGAGAAAAAGTTTGGTGAAATCCTTGTTGAAAAAGGCGCCGCAGGCTCAAAAGAGGTTATTTCCGCATTACGGGAGCAGAAAAAATTTGGTCGAAAAGCAATAGATTTACATGTCAAGGTAGATACAAAAAAACTTGATACACTGGTAGACATGACGGGTGAACTGATTATTGCGCATTCTATGCTGAAAGGGAACGCGTCGATCCTTTCGACAACCGATCAGAAATTGAGCCAACTCCTCAATCAAATCAACCAGATTACCTCAACCCTTCAAAAAACGACCATGTCTATGCGTATGGTTCCGATCAAAAATACGTTCCAAAAAATGGTGCGATTGGTCAGAGAACTGGCTAAAAGTTCCGGAAAAGAAGCCGGGCTGAGAATGAAAGGGGAGGACACGGAAATCGACCGAAATATGGTGGATGAACTATACGAACCCATGGTCCATATGATCCGAAATTCGGTTGATCATGGAATTGAGCCCCCGGATGAAAGGGAAAAGGCAGGCAAAGATCGCAGGGGCACCATTCAACTTCATGCCTATCATCGTGGAGGGAACATCGTAATAGAGATAGAAGATGATGGAAAAGGTTTAGACAAAAATGAAATCCTCGAGAACGCCCGGAAGAATGACATTATACATGTCGATAGCAATTTGACAGAGTCAGACATATATAACCTGATTTTTCAGCCCGGCTTTTCCACGGCAAAAGAGGTAACCGATATTTCGGGCCGGGGAGTCGGTATGGATGTGGTCAAAAGGGCCATTGAAAAATTGAGAGGACGTGTTGAAATCGCTTCAAGGCCGGGCCAAGGTTCGATGTTTATTATTCGTCTTCCACTCACCTTGGCCATTATGGAAGGCATGTTGGTCAGGGTCGGGCAGGAAAAATACATCATACCTGCACTGATGATCCTTGAGTCGTTTCTACCGGATAAAAATCAATATTTTACAGTCGAAGGGAAAGGAGAAGTCGTCGTGTCGCGGGATGACTTGATTCCCTTGATCAGATTGGATCGATTATTTGGATTTCAAGGTGACGCCATAAATCCGTGGGATGGCTTGGTGGTGGCGGTGGAGCACGACGGTGAAAAAAGATCTCTGTTGATTGACGAATTGTTGGGGAAAGAAGAGGTGGTTATCAAGAGCCTCGGTGAAAGCCTTAAGGATACCAAAGGCATCGCCGGAGGCGCCATTATGGGAGACGGCCGGGTGGGCCTCATTCTTGATATCCCCGGTATTATTGAAATTGCAGAAGGGAAATAGTCTATCCCCATAACAGGAAACAGGTTGTCATCGTGAACATCGTTGTTGGCGTCTCTGATATGAAAATTAGCAAAGATCCCGAATCGCTTCTGGTCACCTATTCGTTAGGTTCATGTATCGGAATTTCAATCTATGACCCTGTGGTTCGCGTCGGTGGATTACTCCATTTCATGCTGCCGGATGCCGCACTTGATCCTGTAAAAGCCAACAGTAACCCTTGCATGTTTGCGGATACGGGAATCCCCTATCTTTTCAAGTCCGCCTATCAGCTAGGCGCTAAAAAACAGAGAATGAAGGTTATTGTGGTTGGAGGATCACAGATCAATGACACGCAAGGGTTTTTCAATATCGGCAAGAGAAACTTTATGGCGGTCAGAAAAATATTCTGGAAGAATAACGTTATGATCAGCTACCAGAATGTAGGGGGCACCGGCAATCGCACGCTTAAAATGTCCCTAAAAACCGGGCAGGCCTGGCTCAGGGTTTCGGATGAAGGTTTAATAGAAATTTGAATAAGATATGATGAAAAGAGATATAAGAGTTCTGGTGGTTGACGACTCGGCCATCGTTCGAAAAATATTCACTGAAGAATTGTCCCGTGAGAAGGGGATAGTGGTCGTCGGCACGGCCCCTGACCCTTACATCGCCAGGGATAAAATTCTGAGGTTAAAACCGGACGTTATCACCCTGGATTTAGAAATGCCCCGCACGGACGGTCTGACTTTCCTCAAAAAACTGATGAAATATCACCCCCTTCCGGTCATCATTGTCAGTTCGCTCACCAGGGAGGGTGGAAAACTGGCCCTGGAAGCCATTGAGAGCGGGGCTGTGGAAGTTTTATCAAAACCAGGGTCCGCATATTCTGTCGGGGAGATGAAACAGCAACTCGCGGACAAGATAAGGGCGGCCGCCAGGGCGCGGGTGTTTCGGTCGGAAACGGTTTCAAGCGGTGAAGAGCATGTCAAAATGTCCTACCGCCCGCTTTATGAAACAACGGATAAGGTTATCGCCATCGGAGCCTCCACCGGTGGCACACAGGCGCTAAAAAATATTTTAACGAAATTCCCTCCAACAATTCCGGGTGTTGTTGTGGTCCAGCACATGCCGCCGAAATTTACGACTGCCTTTGCGGAAAGACTCAACCAGCAGTGTAAGATTGAAGTGAAAGAGGCAGAAGACGGAGATTCGGTAAGACCCGGGAGGGCATTGATTGCTCCTGGGAATTATCACATGCTGCTCAGGCGCAGCGGTGCCAAATACTACGTATCTGTAAAGGACGGACCCCTGGTAAATCATCAGCGACCATCGGTAGACGTTCTTTTTAAATCTACCTCTGAATCCGCCGGCACCAATGCAGTGGGTGTTATTCTGACGGGGATGGGTTCGGATGGGGCCCAGGGTCTGTTGAAAATGCGAGATGCCGGGGCCAGAACCATCGGGCAGGATGAGGCTTCCTGTGTGGTATATGGCATGCCAAAGGAAGCCTACAAAAACGGCGCGGTTGAAAAGGTCGCTCCTCTAGATCGCATCTGCCATGAGATTATTAACGCGCTTTAATTTTATCTGAAATATTTTCCCTTTTACCTTGAATATGAATTTGCTTGAATCATTTCCTTGGGATCGATCCCGAAACCTTTTACTCTATTTCCTTTTCTTTTTATATGGAACACCTTAATAATGTAATATATCTCACCTGTACCCGGCATAAAAGTCTTCAAAAAAAGCATATCGATGTTTGCAGGCAATGCCAATGGAACACAACCTGCGAGCCTTATCAGGAGTATTATAGCTCTGAAGCGGCAACCGAGGGCAAAAAACCACTACCGACCGGTACAGCACAACCCATACCCGAGGATCTGTCAGATTATATCAAAAATGAACTCAAAGGAATCGTAACCCTTTTAGAAAATCAATCGCCGATTGAGAGCAAGGCGCCACCTCGCCTAAAGACGGATCCTCTATTTCAAGATGACGTTTTGGAAGGTATCAAAGAAGAACTTCGGGAAATAAGGACGTTATGTTGAGAGACCTCAGCAGGATGCTACGGAAGCAGAATATCGCTTGATTGTACCAGTTTCCAAAAATATGATCCCTAATTATTCGCTTTTATTCATAGTTTATTAAGCTGCCGGCTGAAACGAAACGTTATTTTGACAACCGCTATATATATCAAAATCTAAACCGTATGATTAGAACTGGTTTCAAAACCTCATAGTGAAGCCTTTTGACAATTTTGCTCAAAGTTCTTAGCAAAGCGAAGCGTTAAAATTTACAACTGTTTGAGGGCGTTAGACCGAGTTTTGTAAATTTAGTGAAGCGAGCTTAGAACTTATCAAAATTGTCAAACCAGCGAACGGGAGGTTTTGAAACTGCTCCTATCATTTTTCCCGCGCACTCAAAGGTCTCTCAAAACAGATTCATGGATGACCATCAATTCCATCAATTACTGAAACGACTCGGTCTCTCATGGGCCGGGTATCGCAAAGTCAGGAAAGGGGTAAAAAAACGAATAAGCCGCCACATGAAACAACTGGGGTGCCGAAATATGGAAGCCTACCTCACACGGCTGGAGAGTGACGGCAACGTAAGGAAAGAATGTGATCAACTCATGACCGTTTCAATCAGCCGGTTTTTTCGAGACCGGAAACTGTGGGAAAGCCTTCAAAATGAAATACTTCCAGATCTCGCTAATAACCAAAATGAGACTTTTCGAGTCTGGTCTGCCGGATGTGCGTGCGGTGAGGAGGCGTACAGTTTTAAAATCGTCTGGGAGCATCTGAACAAACATGTCGAAAATCCCCCGGCACTGGAGGTAACGGCCACCGATATGAATCCGGTTTACCTTGACCGGGCCCGAGCCGGAATTTATTCTTCAAGCAGCCTAAAAGAGGTTCGGGAAGATTTAAGAACGACCTACTTCGAACCCGGACCGGGCAGAAACCGTTATGCGGTGAAGGCTTCAATTAAAACAGACATTATCTGGAAGTTGCATCAGCTTCACGACAATCCGCCGGAAGCAGACTATCATATCATCTTCTTGAGAAATAACCTCCTCACCTATTATCAGGATCATTTGAAAAAATCGGCTTTCAAAAGAGTGCTTGATCGTCTTCGCCCTTTGGGGTTTTTAATCATCGGCTCTCAGGAAAACCTGCCTTTTGAGACGCCGGAGCTTGTTCTTTTTTTAAACTGTTCTTATGTTTTCAGAAAACAAGCCCCGGCCATTCTTGAGGGCGCTTGAAATCAGATTCACAAGCCCCCAGATCGCGTCGGCTGAAAGATGACGTTCGATGGATCGGTCGAACAGAATGGAAAGATGCGGCCCAAATTCATCATCCCCCTCCCACAGCAGATAGTACAAGGGTATCTTGGGTAAAGGGAAAAACCGGTATGCGGCATCCGCCAGATCCATGGGCTCTCCTCCCAGTTTTTCTGCCACCAGCTTAAATCCCTCCAGGTCATACCCGTAGCGCTCTAAAAGGGGGGCCTTTTTTAGCTCATGCGGACCCTGAAAAAAGTGGGCGGTTTTCAGATCGCTGACGCTGATCATCTCATTGCTGAGGGAATGTGAAGATGCATTGAGAAGATAGACCAGGATGATCAGTTCCAGGAGAGAGTGATTGATCTTTTCCCATTGCCCCTCCTCCGACCGTCGAATACAGCGACTCTCCATGTCAACCCGCACGTCCTCCTCCAGAAAACGGACCAGCAGACCGCCGGGAGCATGCTGCCTTGCCAGGCTATCTTCACACAGTTTGTCATGATCTCTCTTTTTTAAATCATCCCAGTACGCTTCAGGAACAACAAACACATCTTTAGGCGGTTTTTTCTCCGATAGGTTTTGCTTATGTCTTCTTTCCTGCATAGTAAATAACCCTCGTTGAAAGAATCGGCTATAGGTTAGCGGGCGCCCATTAAAGGGCAGGTCAAGTGAAAAAACACCTCTCCTTTAACGATCATAGAATTTATAGCCGTCGATCAGATCTTTTTCAGCGGCATCAAGGAACTCGATTCTCATTTAGTTTGATTCCTGATCCTGTCTTTAGCCACTTCAAAACGAGTGAATTCCACCGTGCCTTTCTTAATTCGTTCTTCTCTTTCCGCCAAGACATTTTTATGCCAATCTGGTGAAGGGACGGATTCGGGATCTCGACAAAGATCATCCCATAGTTGCGCCATCAAAGCGATCTTATTCAAATTCGTCATCTTATCTAAAGGCAAGGAAATGTCCATGACCTTGCTCCTTTTCAATAATAATTACATTATGTTAAGTTTAATCTATATTTACCGATTTTGCAATCCTAAACATCTTTTTTTCTACCGAAGTGACCTTCCCCGGCTGTTTTTTGCACTGAAATTTGTACATCCCCGCACTGAATTTTGGGTAGCTTCATCAAACCAACAAAGCATACAAATGCCATTTAGTGGATGAGTTACCATCCCTATCCAACATACGGTACTTTTAGCGAGGTTGTTCAATCCGGCACGTCTTTTGCGATAGCATTCGGTTTTGTTAGCAACTGCAAAAGGTGGAAAAACTCATGGCTGAGTCCCAAGCAATTTCGCAAAAACTGGGCACGATTGATATAAAAAATTTACGAGGTTGATCCACTTGTATGTTCTCGATGTCAAGGTTCAAAGCGGGTAATTGCCTTTATCGAAAATGAGGATGTGATTAAAAAAATCCTTAAACATTTGGGTTTGTGGGAGGTGAAGCGTAAACCGCTGCCCCGCGCTAACGATCCGCCCTTCGATGTTTTCCCCGTATATGACGATCAGCCCGGACCCTGTGTGGATGATCCGCCTTCGTTTGGACTTCGGCGGGACAAGTTATATCCGAGATCCGCAGTACTCCACAGAGGCCTTTTTGGGAAGCTAAGTCCATCGATTCGTAAATTCGATTACGAATTAACTCACTCAGGACTAAGTGCTGAGTGAGCAATTACATTGAATTGATCGTGCAAAATACGTCACAGTAATTGCGAATCGAAGCACTAAGGAAGCGGTCCTACAGATTTTCTGTTTCCAAATTTCGGGCATTTCAGTATGTTTGGCAAGAAATGCCATTGACATAATGCCTATTATTGGTCATATCAATTCCATTAGTGGATTTTCCGTATTCTGGTTGATGTGTGGAATCTGACCATACTACATATTTGGATACATTCTGTTGCCTCACACAACCGTAAATTTTCCCTGATTTTGCCCTTGAAAGGGAATTCTTATCAACCAATGCGGAGTGGACAGGCGCAAGGACTCTGTCACTGCTACTATCGGCAGGTTTGGCGGAGAAAGATGTTGCAGATGTTATCAGGGCTTTTAAAAAAGTTCTCGAAAAATGATTTGACTACAGGATCTTTACCCGGAAGATGGACCTATATGAGCACAGGCAAACGACCTGAAATTGGAGAACTTTTCGATACTGTTGGAAAAGAGTTTGATAATTATACGAAACATTTTTCCAGGCATTTCCAGCAGATGTCCCGATTCTGCAGTTATAGTTTTGACAGTGCCGAAATAGAGGGCCGGAAGTGTCTGGATGCGGGTTGTGGAACCGGAACTGCAAACTTGTATTTCGCTTTAAAGGGCGCCAGGCAGGTTGTGGGAATGGATTTGAGTGCAGAAAGCCTTCGCGTTGCACAGAATGAATGTTCTAAACGGAAGGTGCAGAATTCGCTGTTATCTTTTGGAGATTTATGCTCACTGCCCTTTAAGAGTGAATCCTTTGATGTTGTTTTTACCTGTGGCACCTTGCCCTATGTTGAGAATACCTTTGACTGTTTGGACGAACTCATTAGGGTAACAGCAAAAAACGGCAGTATTGTTCTGATGGCTTTGAAGAAAAGCCGGTTAGATAAACTCTATGAAGCGATACGAATGGTTTTATCCAGAGTGCCCGCTCATTCAAGGCTGACGGTCGCCAAATGTTTTGCATTCTTAGCCTGTTTGCCAGCCAATAGTTTTCTTGGCAGACGGGTGAATTCTAACCGGGGTAAACCTCTGGAACAGACAGTTATGGAAGCTTTTTATAGCCCCGTACAATTAAAAAAGCTGGAATATGAAACAGTTCGGGACTACTTAAAGGGTAATGGTTTCGAGGTTACCAGCGTATCAGGGATAGGTGAAGTGGATTTTTATTCTGCACATACCTGTTTTCTGTTAAAGGCGGTTCGCAAGTGAGAAGCCCCGACAAGGTTGTCGGATATCGGAGTTTATTAGTTGTCACCAAGGTATTATGGTTACTACAGCAACGTAAATCGTCGTCGCCGCAAGAAAGCTCAGACAGACGATCAGATACCTTATATTTTGGAACCGGAGTTGAGTCCCAAGCAGTTTCGCAAAAACTGGGCACGACTGATTCAAAAGATCTATGAGGTTGATCCGTTTATATGTGCCAAATGTCAGGGATCGATGCGGGTAATTGCCTTTATCGAAAATGAGGATGTGATTAAAAAAATCCTTAAACATTTGGGTTTGTGGGAGGTGAAGCGTAAACCGCTGCCCCGCGCTAACAATCCGCCCTTCGATGTTTTCCCCGTATATGACGATCAGCCCGGACCCTGTGTGGATGATCCGCCTTCGTTCGGACTTCGGCGGGACAAGTTATATCCGAGATCCGCAGTACTCCACAGAGGCCTTTTTGGGAAGCTAAGGAAGCGGTCCTACAGATTTTCTGTTTCCAAATTTCGGGCATTTCAGTATGTTTGGCAAGAAATGCCATTGACATAATGCCTATTAACGGTCATATCAATTCTATAAGTGGATTTTCCGTATTCTGGTCGATGTGTGAAATCTGACCATACTGCATATTGGGGGACACTCTGTTGCCTTACACAACCGTAAATTTTTCCTGATTTTGTCCTTGAAAGGGAATTCTTATCAACCAACTTTTCCCTGATTTTGTCCTTGAAAGGGAATTCTTATCAACTCAACCAACTCAACTTATCAACTCTTATCAACCTTGCAAGATTCAGGTTTTACATCAATTCGAGCCTTGCCACCGCCTCGACGTGATACGTATGTGGAAACATGTCTATTGGCTGCACCTCAATCACCCGGTAAGCCTCTTTTATCATACCGATATCCCGCGCCATGGTCGCAGGATTGCAAGAAACATAAACAATCTTGAGCGGGGCCATGTCAAGGACCTGTTTGACAACATCCTTGTGCATCCCTGACCTCGGCGGATCGATAACCATGACATCGGGCTTTACGCTCACCTGTGAAAGACAATTCTTGATATCTCCGGGGATAAACCGACAGTTGGAAACCCGGTTTATCCGGCAGTTGTTGACGGCATCACTAAGGGCGGTTTCGGCAATTTCTATTCCAATCACATCTATGGCAGAATCCGCAAGAGAGATGGCAATGGTCCCTGTCCCGCTGTATAGGTCGACGACCGTCTCTTTACCTGAAAGCGCGGCATATTTCTTTACCGTTTCATACAACCGCCCTGCCCCTGACGTATTGGTCTGAAAAAAAGAGTTCGCGGAGATTTCAAACTCCAGACCACCGACTCTGTCTCTGATGCTGGATCTACCGGCAAGGCGTATCTCATACTCTCCAACAGCGACACCGGCTTTCCGTGAAGTTATGTTGTTCACGACGGAAACGATTTGTGAATATTTTTCCATCAACTGATCTGCCAGGGGTTGAACCGTTTCACGATTCTCAGCTGCAGTTATAATGTTAACCATCCACTGGTCATGTGCCACGGAATGCCTCAGCATAAGAAAACGCCAAAATCCGCTATGACTTCGAAGCCCATAAGCAGGGAACCCGGAACGCTTCATGTATGTCCTGACGTCCTCTAAAATATGGTTGCCCGTTTCGGGTTGAAGCAGGCACTCTTTGGTGTCAAGAACCTTGTAAAAGGTTCCCGGCACATGAAGGCCGAGAGCGAAATCTTTGTCAACGACCTCTTTGCCCATCTCGTCAGGCAGAAGCCACCTTCTGTCAGCGCATGAAAACTCCATTTTGTTCCTGTATCCGAAAATCGATTTTGAGGGAATTGTGGGATACACCAGAACTCCCTGTACAAGTCCTATACGTTCAAGGGCATCGACCACATGCTGCCGCTTATAAATCAGCTGCTTTTCGTAAGCTAAAAACTGCCATTTGCAGCCGCCACAAAAGCCACTGTAAATGCAGGGAGGATCTACCCTGTGGGGCGAAGGCTCCACCAGAGTATCAACACGGGCTTCAGCATACTGCTTCTTTTTTTTGATTATACGGGCAGTGACTAAATCCAGCGGTACCGCGCCGTCAACGAAAACAGTAAAACCGTTCGTCCGTGCGAGGCCCTTTCCGCCAAAAGCCATATTAGTAATTTTCAATTCAAGGAGTTGTCCCTTTTTTACTGTCATTTCTGCAATCCGTTTGAGATTTGGATGGAAGCACCATGGTGACAAAATGTAAATTTTCGTTTATACTACCAAAACAGATAAAATCAAGGAATCTTTATGGTCCAAAATGATTTAAGCAATTCTATTTGCAAAAACATCACGTTCTCATCAGACGGCTTTCTGTTAAAGGGGATTCTGCATCTGCCGGCTCTAAATGCCCCACCTGTGGTTATCGGATCGCACGGCCTTCTGAGCAGCAGCAGTTCTCCAAAACAGATCGCCCTGGCCCAAAAATGCAGCCAACTTGGTATTGCATTTTTCAGGTTTGACCACCGCGGTTGCGGTTCCAGCCAAGGGACATTCCGGGATATCCCGTCATTTCATGGCCGGTGTAGCGATCTGATCAGTGCAATACAGACGGTTAAAGCCAGAAATGACACCGGAAACCGAATCGGTCTTTTCGGAAGCAGCATGGGAGGGGCGGTCTGCCTATCCACAGCAAGTACTTTAGAAATAGATGCGCTGGTTACCTTTGCAGCTCTGGTTCGCAGCACTCCCATAGTTAAAGCACTGAAAAAATCGAAAGATTCAGATGTACTGAAATCCGGACTTTTCGAAAATAAATATGTATTCGACATTTCCGACAAGCTGATAAATATTCATAACGTTTTAATTTTTCATGGAAAAGCAGACGATGTCGTGCCGGTCTCCCATGCTCTGGAGATATACAAAAAAGCAAATGGATCAAAAAGATTGATTCTACAGGAAAAAGGTGATCACCGAATGAGCAACAAGGCCCACCAAAGGCAATTTATTCTTGAAGCTGCTTCCTGGTTCAAATCTTGTTTTAGCGATACGGCAGGATAAAACACAGATAACAATATCTATCAGTGAATCTCCTCCCGCATAGCGAGAGTTATCAGGAAGCCCCACGATAGATGCATCGCCCGCCGGCTTTAAAAACAGCCGCTTTTTTACAAGTTACCAAATATCCAATATCCAACAAGGAATGTCGAATGATGAAGTCTTTTCGGTTTTTTGTAAAATGACAGCGCAAAATTGCGAAGAAAATTCAATCCGAAAATAAGCACGCTGTTTTCCTTCTATCTTTGATATTGGATATTCGGCATTCGATATTCAAAACCCCGGCTGAATGATACCTCGCGTATCGCGGCACTACGGATCAGTGGAATCTCTCCGGGTCCTCCGCTATAAACAAAGGCTTAGGACACAATTGAAACTCCCCGCGGCAAGCCACGGGGTATCCTGGCGCGGTTTTTATAAAAGTTTTCACGTCAAAAAATATTTTTCTACCAATATCCCCCTTTACTTGTGATCCGATATCAGGTAAAAAGCTGCGTCAAATTGCACAAAACACCAAATGAAAAGAACTCGAAGCGATAGGGAGGATAAATGAAACGGTACGGTTTGCTCACGATCTTGAGTATTGTTATCATAACATCGGGTTGTTCATCAAAAGAAAGCAATCTTTTTTATGTGATGTTTAAAGATACGCCTGATCTTATCAGTGATACTGTTTATTTGAACGGTAATGATATCGGAAAAATATTATCCATTCAATCAGGATTTAACAATATCACTGAGGTGAAAATTACCATAAACAACGGATATATCGATAAAATGAATGCAAATGTCGTTTTCTGTTCATCGAACGGCAAACTTGAGTACATTACGATCAAAGGGGCCGGCGGATCATTATCCAAAGAAGCAGCCATATTGGGTTTTAATTCAAAACTGTCTCTTTCTTGGTTTAAAATAAAAAATACATTCACCAACGCTTCTTCGGTGGCTATAAAAATTGCCCGTGAACTGTATGATAAAATCCGATGGGCAGAGCTCAAAGAGGTTTAAATTTCAGCCTCGTGGGTTGTATATCGGAATCACCTTTGATCAGCTCCTTTTTCAATCTCTGACGATCCTCAGGGCTGATTTCGACAAATTCTATACCCATTCCCGGAGGACGCTTAACCGGGTCGTCTGTTTCGGTTCGGCTCCAGGATACTTTGCACCCGATCTGTAGCACTTCTGAAGTATCCGGAAGCTGAAGCTTGAGAACGAACTCTTCTCCTTGGGGAAGGGGCTTTTGGGTTTTAACAAAGATCCCTCCACTGCTCATATCCCCGGAAAAAGCCTTTTTAAAACCCTCACTGGATTTAAAACTGAGAGATAGAATCTTGGGGATTCGGGGATCTTGTCGGCGCAATTTTGGAGTTGAAGTTTTCTCTGTTGTCCGCTCAAGCCGCAAAGCAAGGTTTACCAGTATCATCCGAAAGGACCCGGACAACTTATTAAATTCCTGATCTAAAAAGGAACGGTCAAGAATTCCGAGCGTTGTTTCTCCCACAGCCCGGGCAGTCAACGTCCTAGGTATTCTGGCAATGTAGGAAAGTTCCCCAAAAATATCACCGGGGTTAAGAACATCTATAACCACCTTCTCCTCTCCTGCCATCTTATAAAGTTCAACAGTTCCGGACTCGATAATATAGATCCAGTCTCCGGCATTTCCTTCTTCGAATATGATCTGTCCATCCTGAAAGACTTCCTCTGTCGAAACGTCAAACATGGTCAGCGCCCTCCTTTTATTCTAATCGGAACATTTATCATCATTATCAACTTCCATATGCTCACACAGAAATCGCCTCTTAAATCCGTTTTCATCTTCGACCAGTTCGATACCATTGGCTGTAATCGTAACAGAAGATGCAATGTATGGCGGATATTCAATAGACTTGCCGAGTTCAACATATCCGCATTTTTCCAGATAAACCATGTTCCAGTTCAGTTCTCTGACATTGGTGTGGCATTCTTCTAAAATCTGACTCAACTCAATCGCAGCATAAGGATAATCTTGAAAAAGCGCATACAGCCGTTTCATGATACAGCGTCGCAACCGGATATGATCCGGTGTTTTTCTTGAAGATTTTCTTTCAGCCATCCCATCCACTTTTATGAGACCGATATCCATCGGCCAGCAGCTTCTTCAGAACCTCGCGGCTCATGAATTATCAGGACTTTGCGGCCACTAGATGCAATATCTCTATCCTGGGTTCGATTTTGTCATCCAACAATTCAAAAATCACATATCGAAAATTTTCGCCATCGCCACTCCCCTGCCCCGGATTGATGCTTAACGAATTTTCAATCTTGATGCAGATTGAACCTGATCTGCTCGGAGATTCATGAATATGCCCATGCAGTGAAGCGATGAGCTTTTCTTTTCTGGACCATTTCTCGATAAAGTGCCGAGTCGCGAGGCTGCCTGCATGCATCATATTGTACAAGACATCCAAAGCGGTTTGATAAGGGGGGGTGTGCGAAATAAAAATAAAAGGTCGTTCAATCAGTCCTGATAATTGCTTCAAATCATTCTCAATGGTGTCCTCTGAACTTAAATCAATCACGGTTTCTTCCAACTTGCCCGCCGAAGAAATATATCCACGCAGACTGACGGTATTTCCGGGAGCAAAGGGTTGATGGATCGAATCCGGCTTTTCCCAGTCTTTACGGTCAAAAGGGGTCGGCGGAACATTCATGTAACCTATAATATCAACCGTGTCCGTAAGTTTGTATTTTCGCATATGCAGCAGGTCAAACAGTTCACCATCGCGGTCTTCAAGAAGTCTGCGATTACAGATGAAGTCGTCATTGGAAAGATCAAGATAGATTTTAACCGCCCTGCCCTGCTTGAAGCCTTCAATCTCAGGGATGAAAACATCCTTGAGATAAACCGACTGCGTCCGTAATATGCCCGACCTGCGCGTATTGGGCAAATAGTGGGGGATGATGTCTCCGCCAATAATGATGCTGTCCACATCCTGACGGTCTGCTACGGATAGCATTGAAAAAAGATGGCTGGAACTCGCGTGAATATCTGATGTAAAAAGTATTCTCATTCAGTCAGACTACGTTTAAATCCTTTTTTTTGTCAAGAAATAATGGGATGTTACGAAGGACTTCCAGGTCGCCTGAAAGGCGGAAGGGTACTTTCCATCCAAAGGCATACGGTTTAATCCTACAATCATTGCTGAAAAGGTGTTGATAAAACCAATGAATCCTACAATCATCCCTGAAAAGGTGTTGATAAAACCAATGAAAGTGATTATTGGAAATAAGGAATTGGAATAATTATTGGGCAAAATAATTAAAAATCGGAAAAGGGAGAATGAAATGAAAAAATTGTTATGTATTTTTTGCTGTTTGGCCCTTTTGGCAACCACAGGGTGCAATGTTTTCAAAAAGGAAAACAAACCGGAAGATGTGGGAAAAAATTATATTGAGGAAAAATTTGCCGGGAATGAGTTTGACACCTCCGGTCTGGAATATGCCGTGCTTGAACAAACCGAAAACAAGGCCGTCCTTAAAATTTCCGGAACGATCAACTTTGCTGAGGAGATTCAACTCATCAAAGAAGACAAAAAATGGAAAATGGTTTCAGAGGCTGAAAAGAAAGAGTAAAAGACCGAGCCCAAAGGACTTGGCTTTGGTTTATCTCCTTGAGGAAGGCCAAAAAGCCCTCCCCTCAGATCCCAGAGGTGTTGGAGTAATAGAATTGAGGGCTTGAATATAGATAAACGGAAGGAAAACCCCATGAAAACCAAGTACTTCATTATTTGTCTGGTGCTTCTGTCTGTTTCAACCGCATTCGCATCAAGTCAAAAGGTTTTGGAAAGCAGTACCGATGATCAGATAGCGGTCAATGTCACCGTGTATAACAGCAACATCGGCCTGATCAAGGAGACGCGTAAAATCAATCTGCCGGTGGGAGAAGGCGAATTAAGATTCATGAATGTCGCTTCGCATATTATGCCGGTCACCGTTCATGTAAAATCACTCAATTTCCCGGAAAAATTCACCATACTCGAGCAGAATTACGAGTATGATCTGATGAGCGCGGATAAACTTCTCGACAAATATGTCGGGGAAAAAATTAAAATTATCGACTGGAACAAATTTCAGGACAGAAAAGATGTGGCTGAAGCAATCCTTCTGAGCAACAACAAGGGACAAATATTTAAAATAGACAATGAAATATACCTCGGCCATCCGGGATACAAGGTCCTTCCCGGAATACCCGAAAACCTTATCTCAAAACCGACCCTCATGTGGCTTTACTCAAACACGAGTCAAAAATCCCATCGTCTGGAGGTCTCTTATCTTACTAAAAATATTAATTGGAAGGCGGATTATGTCCTGGTTTTAAACCAGGATGATACGGCAGCAGATATATCCGGATGGGTTACCTTGGATAATAAAAGCGGGACAACCTATAAAGATGCCCAACTCAAGCTGGTTGCAGGCGAAGTACATCGCGTCGAGGAAAGATTTGAAGACAGGGCATACGCGATGGAAGCAATGAAAAGCGACCGAGGACCTCAATTTGAAGAAAAGGCCTTCTTTGAATATCACATATACAATTTGAAGCGAAAAACGACCATAAAGAACAGGCAGACCAAACAGGTGAGTCTTCTCGAATCTGCAATCAAAAGGGTTCAAAAAGAACTTCTGGTCCAGGGAAACAGGAATTATTTTTTTCGGCAGTACCGGGATCAACGCCCAAAACAACCGGTAAATGTCTATGTCCAATTTGCAAATTCCAAAGACAACCGCCTCGGAATGCCGCTCCCGGAAGGGATTGTGCGCCTCTATAAAGAAGACGATGACGGAAGCCTTCAATTTATCGGTGAAGACAAAATAGCGCATACTCCCAAAGATGAAGTGGTTCGTCTGAAAATTGGAGAAGCCTTTGATGTGGTTGCGGAACGGGTCCAAACAAACTACCGCCGAATTACCTCGAATCGCCATGAATCAGAATGGGAGATTACCCTGAGAAACCACAAGAAAAAGGATGTCAGCGTCGGTATTGAAGAACCGTTATACGGAAACTGGAAAGTACTGGAGACCACCCATCCCTATAAAAAAATCGATGCGTTTCGAATACGATTCGATGTTAAAGTCCCCGGTGACGGAGAAGTAAAGGTAAAGTATAGTGTAAGAGTTGGTTTGTAATCCTCTTAACCATAGATAGTAACTGTCAAAAAAGTAGTTAAAAATAGTAACGGTAATAAAACAAAACGCCATTTGGAACAGGTATTGTTTTAGGTGTCAGGAAGAATGACGACGCGCTTCACTGGAAGAAACAAAATTGGCTGAATGGCGTCTTAGAAAACCGTCTTTCTGTTCTTCGAATAAACCCCTTAGCAACTTTGATATCTTAGCACCGCGGTTTAGATAATTTTCCTGCATAGACGCTTCAGAACCACGGACATAGTGTGCAATGAGTCTTTCAGTATCAATACTCGGAAAACCGTCTGCAAAGAGTGATCCTTTGTAAATCTTTCTTATTTTTTTTAATCCCGGCTCGGCAAGAATTTTCGGATACAACAGCGATAGAGCAAAGCCGTCGGCAACCTGTTCAAGATTACACGAATGCAGATCGTGTTCGTTTTGACCCAGCCATTCCTCAATGCCATGGCCGCATTCGTGCATCGTTCTCTCGATAAAGAGCCTCGGGTGCCGGATCGCAGGTGAAATGGAAACCCTTCCATTTTCGTACCAGCCGCCGCCCATTGCCAGATCCCCATAGGTGATGACGGATACTTGCCCCTCGAGGACTTTTCTGGGGTATGCAGGAATCTGTTCGAGTAAATCTGCAAACATGTCGGTTTGCCATTTTTTTAAATGAATTCTCATTTTGTCAACATAGAACGCGTACCGCAATCAGGAATCATCGTTCATCAGTTCTCGTCGCAACAAGTCAAGGGCTGTCATGGCAAATATCTGCTTGTTTCTCGACCTCCTTTTAAAAGGAAACTCGAACCGGTGACCTTCTACAGTAAAGGGCGTGGCAAGCCCGACGCAGATCGTACCCACTGGCTTTTCCGGGGTTCCGCCACCGGGTCCTGCAATACCGCTGGTCGAAAGGCCGTAAGTTGCTTTGCTGATTTGCCGGGCTCTGTCTGCCATCTCTTTTGCGGTCTCTTCGTGTACTGCACCGAATTCTCTTAAGGTATCCGAAGAGACGCCGAGCACGTCGATCTTGGCCTGGTTTGAGTAGGTAACACCGGAAAAGAGAAAATAGTCAGAACTGCCCGGCACATTGGTCAGCCAGTGGGACACCAAACCACCGGTACAGCTTTCGGCCACAGCAATGGTCGCCTTCTTTTGGTTCATGAGACTTCCCACCTCCTCCTCCATAGAAGCACCCCGTGAGGAGATGACGTTTTTACCCATTTTTTGCAATACCCATTCGGCCCCTTCATCCATCATCTTTTTCAGAACATTCTCATCGTTGCCGCGGACATAAAACTTGATGTGGATTTCAGGAAACTTGGCCCGAAGCCCCAGTTTGATTTCCGGAAACTCCTCTGTGAAACCGGCAAGCCTTTCGTTTGTTGATGCTTCACCTAACCCGAATGTGGTGATGGTTCCGGACAGACGAAATTCCCTGCGAGTACCCTGCATTTTGATGAGTCGGGGAAGGACCGTATCGGAAATCATTCGCCGCATCTCAAAAGGAACACCGGGAAGAAAGAAAAACGAACACCGGCCAATTTTTAACAAAAATCCCGGCGCTGTTCCTACCGGGTTGTAAAGCGGTTCAGCCCCTTCTGGCAGCACGGCCTGTTTTTTATTCGATTCACTCATCGGCCATTTTCGTTTTTCAAAAGCCTCCTCAACCCAACCCAGCGCTCTGTTATTCAATACAAGATCAACCCTCCCAGCCGCTGCTGCGGCTTCTGCCGAAAGGTCGTCCGTCGTCGGGCCCAGGCCGCCGGTTACAACGGCAATATCCGAACGATTGCCGATCTCTCTTAGAATGGAAGCAAGAGCATCTAAATCATCACCCGTACAAGAGTGACGGATGACCTCAACGCCGGCTTCCTCCAGCTGTTTGGCAATATGAGCTGAATTGCTGTCGATCAACGCTCCTGAACGGATTTCATCACCTGTGGCAAGAATCTCTGCGATCATGTTTTACACTACCACTCCTCTCTTTTTAATCCGGGAGACCTTTGAAAAATGTTCAATTTTGTTCAAGGCCACGAAAGGCGAAAATTTTAACCACAGGAATACATATAGTATTTCGAGGATTAAAATTTGAGCCTGACACCGGAATTGGGCAAAAGGGGGCGTTTTTCAAATGTCTCCCCAATACTTCATTACTGAACTGTTCTTCAATCCATAGGTTAAAATAGCAATCCAAGTCAAGGCTCAAAGCACCTCTGGCAATATGAGAAAGAAAAGTCCATCGGCAATGTCAGTATTTTTAGCTAAACCAAATAAATTTCGGAAGCGCATAAGGGTGATTGACTTCTCAGAAAAAGGTCTTGACAAACAGCATGAAATACAGGTAGGTTGCTTGCGAATAACATGGAAAAAAATATGGAAATTTTTAAAATACACAATATAGGAATTACGGACACAGCATATTTTGGCTGGTGGTGGCAGGCTTGGATCAAGGGGCGTGCCAACGGTAGCGCATCAGTCTGATTTACAGCGTAAAACAGCAAAATACAAAGACCGCGGGCAACCCCTAAAACCCACGGTCTTTTTTTATTTAAAAAGCGAAAAAGGCCGTGAAAACTTCACGGTTTTTTTTATGGGAATCAATTTTATTTGAGGGCGTTTGTCCGAGCTTTTAATGTAGCCGGATGATTCATGAATCCCAAGATTGCTCACGGTGAGAGCAAAATCAGACTTTTTACAAAATCGTCAATATTAAAGAAAAAGAAAAGGTGCTCCATGCTTATCCATCAATTTCCGGACAACGATCAATTTCTTCAACTGGCCAAGCAGTATAACGTGATCCCCGTTTGCGTCGAGATGCTGGCAGATACGGAAACACCGGTTTCACTTCTAAGAAAAATTTATCAGGACAAAGGGCCTGTCTTTCTCTTCGAAAGCGTTGAAGGGGGAGAACGATGGGGAAGGTACAGTTTCCTGGGGGTTTCTGCCAGAATCCATGTAAAGATATACCCCCAATTCGTGGAAGTAACAGAAAACAGTACCCGAAGGGAAATATCCCACAACGGGGATCCGCTTTCCGTCCTTCGGTCCTTGATGGAGCAATATCAGCCGGCCCAGGTACCGGGACTGCCGCGGTTTTGGGGAGGACTGGTCGGATATTTTACCTATGAAATGGTCTCCTTTTTTGAATCGATCCCCAATCTTCTGCCTAAAAACAAACCGATCGCGCATTTCATTATACCCGACCAACTCATCATATTCGACAATATCCGACATACACTGCTTGGCGTCGTTATATCATTTCTGGATAAGGAGCAGAATGCGAACGAGGCTTTTAAATCGGCTATCACCAAGGTTCAATCTCTGGTTCAGGAGGTGGAGATGCACCTTCCTCTGAAGAAGACCGATATATACGATACCGATTATAAACTTGAAGCGCCATGGGAAGACGATACTTTCCGGTCTCTGGTCAAAAAGATAAAAGAATATATCCGGGCAGGTGATGTGATCCAGACCGTTATTTCCAAGCCCTTTATCTGTTCACCCTCACCTGATCTCTGGACACTTTACCGGGCACAGCGATATATCAATCCTTCGCCCTATCTTTACTTTCTTCATTTGGACGATATGGCTCTGGTGGGTTCTTCACCGGAGACCATGGTGCGACTGGAAAATAGAATTGCAACCCTTCGCCCCATTGCCGGCACCCGTCCCAGGGGAAAAAGCGAGCAGGAAGATAGAGCCCTGGCCAGCGAGCTTCTTGAGGATGAGAAAGAACGGGCGGAACACCTCATGCTGGTGGATCTGGGACGAAACGACCTGGGAAGAGTGGCGGAAACCGGAACAGTACAGGTAACGGATCTTATGATCGTGGAGCGATATTCTCATGTCATGCACCTGGTTTCTAACATCTGTTGTGACCTGAAACCTGAATACGATGCATGGGACTTACTCAGAGCCACCTTCCCTGCCGGCACTCTGTCCGGGGCGCCCAAGGTCAGAGCCATGGAGATCATCGCCGAGCTTGAAGCGGAACCCAGAGGTCCCTATGGCGGCGCCGTCGGTTATATTTCGTTCCACGGGAATATGGATATGGCCATTACCATCCGGACAGCCTCCATTGAGAACGAGAAGCTGACTGTTCGTGCAGGGGCCGGAATCGTTGCGGACTCCGATCCTGAAAGCGAACGTGTGGAAGTCGTCAACAAAGCAATGGCAATGCAGAAAGCACTCCAGCTTTTACAAGGTGCATAGTCCGCATTTCTCATAAAGAATTTATTTGAGGGGTCGGGGAGTTTTTATCATAAAGCTTAATAAATTAGCGAAATGGATGATCAGGCTTTAAAGCGTGTGCTGTTTGAGTGTATTAAGGATCGTTAGAAAGAACAGACACATTGCACAAATCTTACATCGCAAGAGGTCACCATTCATTAAACGAACCAGTTGTTTTTACTATGAAAGCCTCTGTTCTTTTTTACGATCCTTAATACACGAGTTCACACGGTTTAAAAGATGATTATCCATGGAGCGGCCTAACAGCGAAAACTCCCCGACTGTTCATTTATTTGGGCCTTGAAAACAGTACAAAATCGATTTGCAATCAAAAAAATATATTGAGTTCGGGAGATTTTGACTAAAACACTCTGTATGGACGAATAGTTGATCACTTTAAAAATAATTTATGCCATGGAGATAAAACGATGATCGTAATGATAGACAACTATGATTCTTTTACTTACAACCTGGTTCAATACCTGGAGCAAATCGGTACGCCGGTAAAGGTCATCCGGAATGACGCTGTGTTGATGTCAGATCTTATTTCCTGGAACCCTTCCGGATTCGTGATATCACCGGGACCCGGCCGTCCGGAATCCGCAGGGCTATCTCTTCCTGTAGTGAAGCACTTTTCCGGACAGGTCCCTATCCTGGGCGTCTGCCTGGGCCACCAGGCCATTGGCGCAGCCTTTGGCGGAAAAGTGGTATCCGCCAAACGGCTCATGCATGGAAAAACATCCACTATTAATGCTGACGGGAAAACGATTTACAAAGGTATTCGAAAGCCGTTTCAGGCCATGCGCTATCATTCCCTCGCCGTTTCACGGGAAGATTTCCCGGATTGCCTTGAAATAAGCTCGGAATCGGAAGATGGCGAAATTATGGGAATCCGACACCGTGAACACCCAACAGAAGGCATCCAATTTCACCCGGAATCGATCATGACACCTGTAGGGAAACGGCTTCTCAGAAATTTTCTGGACAGTACGAACGAGAATACAAATAGCGCGCAGACGGAAATACAGTAATTCAAAAGCTTAAAATAGAAGGGGGTACATTCATCATGTTTCGGGAAAATCTAAACACCATTGTTCAGGGAAACGACTTGAACGAAACTCAAATGTCTCAAATGATCACCGAAATTTTTTCAGGAAACGTTACCGACACACAGATCGCCGCTTTTATGGCCGCTCTTGCCACCAAGGGCGAAACATTCGAGGAGCTGGCCGGAGCGGCTCGGGCCATGCGTCGGAAAGCACTGCGCATTCAAACTTCAGCTTCTACTGTGGTTGACACCTGCGGAACCGGCGGAGACGGTGCTCAAACTTTTAACATTTCCACGACAACAGCACTGGTTGTCGCGGGTTGCGGCGTAACGGTCGCCAAGCATGGTAATCGCTCGGTATCGAGTCAATGCGGCAGCGCTGATCTTCTTGAAACCCTTGGCGTAAAACTCGACACAGCGCCGGAGATCGTCGAAGAGGCTGTCGAAGAGATCGGTATCGGCTTTCTCTTCGCCCCGCTTTTTCACGGCGCAATGCGGTATGCCGCCAAAGCAAGACAAGAAGTAGGGCTCCGAAGCATCTTCAACATGCTGGGACCGCTCACAAATCCGGCCGGCGCCAACTGCCAGCTGTTGGGGGTATACGCCCCCGAATTAACGGAAATGTTTGCCCATGCCCTCAAACTCCTGGGTGCAAAACGCGCCTTTGTCGCCCATGGGCACGATGGACTGGATGAGATTTCTGTTTGTGCACCCACACGAATCTCCGAACTGAAGGATGATCTGATCCGCACCTATGACATCTCACCGGAACAGTTTTTTGGGAAACAGGCGAATCCGCAGGATCTCGTCGGGGGTGACCCTGAAGTAAATGCCGACATCACTCGAAGTATTCTGAATGGGGAAAAAGGTCCCAAACGGAATGTTGTATTGCTGAATTCCTCTGCAGCTCTTGTGGCATCGGGTGTTGCTGAGGATTTTGCAGAAGGAATTCGCGCAGCCGAAAAATCCATTGACGAGGGCGCAGCCCGGGAGAAACTGGAAGCGCTGATCAGGTTTACCCAGGAAAACGGATAATGGCAAAAGATATTTTAAGCAAAATCGTTGAAAATAAAAAAAAAGAGATTGTTGCGGCACAGAAACGATTGCCTGAAAAACAGCTTGTCGAGCAAGCACTTATAATACGAAATCAGCGTCCTTTCTTAAAGAAATTGAAAACGCCCGGCCCTTTCGGAGTGAATATCATCGCTGAAATCAAGCGTGCCTCTCCGTCTAAAGGCGTTATTCGACCGGGTCTGGACCCGGCGGCACTGGCTTCTGAATATGAACAGGGGGGTGCCGCCGCCCTCTCGGTTCTGACGGATCAAGCCTATTTTCAAGGCAGTTTCCAGGACTTCACCAGCGCGCGGAAAACCACAACATTGCCCGTTCTTCGAAAGGATTTCTTGATCTCTTCCTACCAGATTTATGAATCTGCGGTGCTGGAAGCCGATGCCGTCTTGCTGATCGCCCGCATCCTCTCACGCGAACAGATTCGGGACTATCTGGACATTTGCAATGAACTCAAAATGGATGCGCTGGTGGAAGTCCATTCAGAAGAAGATCTTGAGAATGCCACACGGGCAGGCGCCAGACTGATCGGGATCAACAACCGGAATCTGCGCACTTTTAAAACCGATATCAATACCGCCATCCGCCTGGCATCGTACTTTGAACCTGACCAGATCGCAGTAGCGGCGAGCGGAATCCTCAGTCGGAAAGATATTAAAACGAACCTGCAGGCCGGAATTATAAACTTTCTGATCGGTGAAAGCCTGGTACGATCGGAGAACCCAAGGGGTTTTCTAAAATCGCTGATGGGAAATGATGAACCGAATAATGAACAAAAATAAATTTATCCCTCAAGTCAAGATCTGCGGCCTGACCCGTGTCGAGGAGGCGCTGGGATGCGTTGACCTCGGTGTCGATGCCATCGGATGTGTTTTTTATCCAAAAAGCCCCAGAAATCTAACCGAAGAGATGGCAAAATCCATTTCTCTGGCCCTTCCCCGGCATGTAAAAAGCGTGGGTGTCTTTGTCAACGAATCTTTCAATTATATCATGAGGAAAGTAGAGCGCTGCCATCTGAAAGCCGTACAGCTCCACGGTCAGGAACCCCCACAGACGATCAGCCGCCTTAGAAAAGAAAATCTCCTGGTGATCAAGGCCCTCTTTATCGATAGGAACCCACCCCTCGATGAGGCTTCTCGTTATGATGCCTCTGCGTTTCTGTTGGAATGCGGAAAGGGGAAACTTCCGGGCGGGAATGCAATGGTATGGAATTGGGAAAAGGCATACGGCTTTTCCGATAAATTTCCCTTAATCCTGGCCGGGGGTCTGTCTCCCGAGAATGTCTCCCAAGCCGTCAATGAAAGTGTTCCGGATGCCGTTGATGTCAGCTCGGCCGTTGAATCGGTTCCCGGTCGAAAAGATCTGGGCAAAGTGAAAGCCTTTATGGACGCCATTTCCGAGTTCACCGATGAGAAAATAATGAATAATAAAGAACGAAGGAAGATTTTTTAGTGTCTCCTTCAAAGAAGCTTAAATATCTGAGGGATCGGGGAGTTTTCTCTGTTTCTTCTGCCTATCCTTTTTCACCATCAAGCGCCCTGCGCATTCGATCCCTTTCAGCCCTGACTTTCCGTAGCTGATCCTTTAACTCATCCTGTTTTTCCAGAGGTGCATCCTGGATCTTCTTCTCAAGCTTTTCCACCTTTTGAATAAATTGATAAAGCTCACTTGCAATCATTCTTATAGACATAGCAAGTCTAACCTGGATTTCTCATTTGAAACGTCAAAGTGAATTCATGCCCAGAGGGCATAGTTATCCAATACAAAAATACAGCTCCGAATGGTAGGTTGGTTGTTACCAATGTTATGCTGGGCAGTTCTGTCTGTTGATATTACAACTATTCCAAACTATTTTCTGTTAACATACCAACGCCCTGTATCCCAAATCCTCCGAAAACCTTTAAGGGTCGCATAAAAAGGTACATGCCAGAGATGATCCGCCCCCCAGATATATTGTAGATATCTTAGAAAACCAATGGGTTGATTAGACAAACCTGCAGTCCTAACCATCCATGAGTAACGTCGGTAGCGGGCAAAAAAATCAGGCAAACCGCCCATAAGACGGACCAGATGGTTTCTGGCCCAATATTCAATCCGCTCCGCATTTTTTGATATATGTATATTTCCAATGCGTTCCATAATTGATAACGGGATAGGGGCATTCAATAAATCCCGCAAATAGTCCATTGTGTCCTTTAACGGCAAGATGCAATAACGCTTTTGAGCCTGAGTAACGAGTCGATTCCAATCGATCTCAGATAGTGATGTGTTCATAATCATCATGGCATCGGCTACCCAGCGAAGCGGAGAAACAAGATTCCACCGCGCTCCATGCACACAGACGTGTAACAGTTGATCCGTCGGGTTTAAAGCATGAGTCTGCACGCCATGAATATTGGCCTCTACTTTATCCTTCCAGAAATCGTCATCTGCGTTTGGGTAACAGCATTCTGAAAACGTATGCCAGTGAAGATCAATTTGAAGATCAGATACATCTTCAAACGCAGCAGCATGCGCTACAGAAATATACGCCTCGTTTATTGCCTCTAATGGTTTCTCCGTTGGTGTCCAACCCAATTTAGTCAGCAAACCAATAGCTGCCGGCGCCTGCTCCGTAGAAACGAGGAGGTCGAAATCCGCCATAGGACGGAGCCCATAATCCCTATAGTGGAGAACGGTTAATGCCGCTCCTTTCAATATCATTGTCCGAATACCGGTATTATGGAATTCATCCAGAACATCAGCCATTTTGTGAAACAACATCTGGTTCTTGTACCAGGTATGTCTATAGACCCCTTTGAATTTCGCCATCAGAGGATCTTCAACGCCCTCAGTATGCAGATTGCGATAAAGAAGGGGAAGTAGACGATGCGAGCCCATATCCAGTTGATCCACATCAACGTTTGATTTCCACGCATGCCAGGCGTCAATGGCCTCTTTGCCTTTCAAAAGTGAGGCTTTTAAAAGATACTCCTGATATTGATTCGGCCAGCAGCCACCTTTATGTCCCATTTACCTTATTCTATCTTCATGCGGTTTCATACTTCAGTTGTTTTTGCTTTCATATAAGACCTGTTGGTTATACTGCCAGTTGTCGACAACACGGCCTTCCTTTAAATAATAGAATTGATCAGCTTCATCCAAAATATCCACATCATGACTGATAATGAGAACAGAGGGAACTTGTTCTATCCTCTTCAGGTTGCCCATTAATTCGAGGACACCTATTTTATCAAGATGATGGGTCGGTTCATCAAGGATTAATAATTGTGGCCTGCGCAGCAATGCTCTGGCCACAGCAATTCGTTGGCGTTGCCCACCGGAAAGCAATATCCCTCTCTCTCCAACAAAAGTATCGTACCCTTCAGGAAGCCTCAGAATGAAATCATGCGCAATCGCCAATTCTGCCGCCCTGACGACCTCGGCTGTATCTGCTTCAGGACTTCCATAAGTAATGTTTTCCAAAACGGTTCCGGGAAATATTATCGGATCTTGTGTCACAACCCCAACTTGTCGACGAAAATGAACAACATCCAACCCGTCATATGGACAACCATCTGCAAAAAGCCCGCCTTCCTGCGGGCGGTAGAACCCGAGAATAAGGTTGACAATCGTACTCTTTCCGGCGCCATTCGGGCCAACAAGTGCCACCATTTGATTCGGATGAACTGTCAAGTCGATCTGATATAAAATTCGCGTGTCTCTATATTGAAAAGATACGTTCTCCAGCGTAACTGTTCCCTTGAAGTCTATTCGTTTATTGCCGGAATACGGCCTGCTATCCTGTATCTGCATAAAATTATACAAGGTTGCCAACGATTGATTTCCCTCGAAAATCTGAGGAATGCTGTATGATATTTTATAGAGCTGGTTCCTGAACAGAACCGCAGCAGCATAAAACGAAAGAAGGTTCCCTATAGTGATAACATCTTTTACAACGGCAATTCCGCCAACAATCAAAACAAGCGCACCGGTTGCAGCAACTATTGTAGTCTGAACCAAAATATAGGCTGATCTCAGCCAGGCCATTTGCCCGCTGATGACACGCAATTCTTCGAAGTTCTCTTCCTGCCGTTTCACCTCAAATTTTTCGGCAGACTGAATCCTGGTTAGATCCATCATCTGCAATACAAACAGCGCCCCTTTACTGAACACTTCAAAAGTACGATGAAAATCATGAATTCGCCGTTTAACACGCTTTCCAATAAATTTACTTGCCAATAAAAATATCGGTACAGCGCTTAATGAAACAAGGAACAAAATCCAGCTAAGATATAATAAGACGCCGGCAAGTGTAATACTGATCATTAGGGAGGGGATAAACTGTGAGGCCAGCGCATTGGACATAATATCAAGACGCTCTGTGTCCTGAACCAAACTTGCATGCAGTTTCTCGCGATCTACCTCACTGTAATGCGTCCTCGATAAAGTGTATAGCTTTCTCAAAATTTTAGAACGAAAACGCAGAATGGCGACCTTGGTTGTTTTGAGAAATACATGCCGGGTCCAGAGTGACACGCCCCCATTGAGAAAATATAATAAAAAGATGATTCCTCCGGCGACCCCAAGGAAATAATAATCGCCGGAAGGAATTGTCTGGTCGAAGATATGACGAACAAACAAGGGAATAGGTAAGAGAAGTAATGACTGCCCGATTGAGGCGGCAATGCAAATGACAAGTAATCGAGAAAACCCTTTGAACAGTCGACTATAATATTGCCAGGCTTGTATATTGATAGTGCTGTTTGAATGCATGTCAAAGGGTTCTGATTTTTTAAACATTATTGATATTACCAAATTATTTTTCAGTTCATCCTGTTATTTAAGTTTGCAAATTACGACGCCTATCCAGAGCGGCCTTCAGTATTCGGCAATAATCGGCTCGTGAATCTCGTTCAAGAATGCCCATATTGGTTTGGTGCAATCGCCTTTTTACTAAGAGATCCGGCAACATAACAAATTTGAGCCCTTTTTCTATCGCCTTCGAATACCAATCTTCAAATTGACCGACTTTCCATTGGGGGTCAAATGGCCCTACTCGCATAAAGCTGCTTCGTCTGATTAACATTGCATCTGGACAGAAACCCGGCATTGTATCTGATGGGCATCGAATCTTTTTTTTCATATTGTCATCCAGTTCCGGGCTAATAAACTGCTGGACATGTCCAAATACGGCTTCTAGCTTCGGGTTGTCCTCAAACGTCGCCACCTGTATCTTTAATTTGTCCGGAGTCCAAACATCATCAGAATCAAGAAATGCCAGGAAATCTCCTTGCGCTAAATCAACACCACGGTTACGGGCTGCTGCAATGCCATTGTTAGGTTGATAGTAGTATCGGACTGGAGGAACGAATTGTTTGGCAACATTGGCACTGGTATCAGTGGAACCATCATCCACAACAATCACTTCAATCAAGTCGTATGTCTGATTGAGCACACTTTCTATGGCTTCAGCAAGGTAGCGCTCACAGTTATAGACTGGAATAATTACGTTCAATAAAAACTTGTTATCCATTTATCATCGATCTTTGTTGTATTATTACGATCCAGCCTTACCCGCAATTTCGCGATTGGAATTGATAAGCTTCCGATATAAATCATCGTAGGCATCTACAAAGCGTTCCCAACCGAATATCTTTCGCGCTCGTTTTTGCGCAGCTTTGCCCATTTGTGTTGCCTTTTCCGGGTAATCGAGTAGAAACGCAATTGCCTTGGTGAGTGCTGCACTGTCTTCTTTATCTACGAGCAACCCTGTCTGCTGATGCATAACAACTTCCGGCAACCCCCCGACACGCGTCGCCACTACCGGCCTGGCCATCTGTGCCGCCTCAAGAGCTACCAGACCAAATGGTTCCTGCCAACGAGATGGCATGAGGACCATTGTAGAAGTGTTGATAAGATCCTGTACCTTTCCAGGTTCGACCCAACCGACAAATTCTATAACATCCCGCAATCCCAATTTGCCTGCCAGCCGCTCCAAAGTGGGCCTCGCCGGACCCTCTCCAGCAATTATCATACGCGCCGTTGGGAAGCGGTCAGTGAGTAAGGCGAACGCATTCAGAGCCAAATCAAATCCTTTTTCCTCTACAAGTCTGCCCAAACACAACAAGCAAGGCGCATCGAAGGGCAGCGGCGTAGCCTCAACGGAAGGCATGATAAGACCGTTAAGGATTAAGGATGATCGGGATGCAATTTTCGGCGCCAGCTTATGTGCGTAATCCAGTGCCGCCGCAGAGACCGCGGATACCCAATTAGCTGAGCGAAGTACTCGTCCCATCAGCGTATCTTGCCTAATTTCCTCTACGAAGGAGGTTTCTTGCAACCAATGCACAGTCAACAAGGTGGGAGCATAATGCGTGTGGCGCGTAAATAGGTGAAATAAAATACTAGGGCCGCTTGTGTTAATATGGATCAGATCCGGCTTGAAGCTTTTCTTAAGCTCGGCTACTTTATGTCGCGCTGCTGTTAGTTGTTTTAAATCTCTGGCCTCAAGCGATCCCCTAAAATTAAAGCGATAAATTGGAATATCGTTGTAGTCATCTTTATCGGGAAGGTCAAAACTAGTATGTGAAGTCGCCACGGCGAACTCATAGTCTCGCTTTAGCAAAGAGGTCATTAACTGAGTGCATAAAACCTCAACGCCGCCAATGTGCGGCCAAAACAGCTCTGTCCATAATAAAACTTTCATATTATAGTTGATTAGTTAAAATATTAGGAAATACAGTCTCCTGATGACAAGCGTAAAATCATGCTGGGCACCTTGGAAAGATCAGGACCCATCTCTAAAGTGTAACAAGGAATCAGCTTAACCAATTTGGCTATTTTATAAAAAGTTTTTGGGCCAGCTTCCGGCAACTGAAAAATCGTACTCGGCGCCAGTGCTTTTAAAGCCATCGCCGGTGAGGTGGGTGTCAATGTCACCCTGTCAGTTCCAGTGATGGACGGCAAAAGAATCGCACGAATCGGAAAGCCGCTTATGATTTTGTCTGGAAAATGGTCTTGTAAAAAGATAAGGATCTTTTCTCCATCTGACCTTTCAGAGTTGCATGCTATCGACGACAAATGCGCAATACTATGAATATGGCCGGAATCCAGTTTGCCTGAATTGTAAAGACTATAAGCGAAAGGCATCGGGTCGTCGGCAAGCAGAATATAATCATCACCTGCATAGAATAAATCTGAATTGAGGCAAGCCAGAGCAATGGTGGATTTGCCGGAGCCGCCTTTTCCCGCAAACAAGACACCGCCCTCAGCCGTTCCCACGGCGCCAGCATGGACAAGAAGTCGGCCATGGTCCTGCATCCATATATGTAGAATCGTTTGCAGGGGCGCTCCGGTTTCGTAATATGGAACTTGGCTGGCATCTGAAATCCAGTAAAATGCCAAATCAGCCTTCATATCTATCATGTTAAGGACACCGGACCACGGCTGAAAAATCGTATGAATATGCTCATCTTTATAACCGTGTACTTCGCCACGAGGCAAGTAGTCCTCAGGGGACCATGGAGGGGGTGGCATATTCACGCCGGTAGAGGCGCTATCAAATAAGCACACTGTGAGCTCGGGTGTTTTAACCGGAGCCGAGGTCAGGTGCTGGAGAGCAGAGCTAATGAAAGCCACTAGAGCAGGGCCGGAAAAACGCAGCCGGACAATATACCCGCCAATTTTGTAAAATCTATCAATACAGCCTCCACAAGCCTCCTCAGCCTCTTCGAATGTCCGCTTGATGGATTTAAAGAGAGCAGCTGGCTTGGTGAGATCTGTCTTCACCGAATGCCTGGCCTGTCCCACTGATCAATTACCATTTTTATTCTTTCTTGTTTGGGAAATTTTGTTTTATATTAGGCCAACCAGTTACATCAACTTCATGGATGGGGTCCAGCAGAAGCAATTCCTGCATATCGGTATATGTTTGAAGTGTGGGTGCTTCGAACCTAAGTTTTTCTGTTTCCGGATGGGTTTCGGATTGTATATTGGATGCTTCGGTATTTCCAGGTTCCTTCACTTCATCAGGTACAATGAGGCGTTCCTTCTGTAATTCGGCTATTAACTGATTCACAGCCGTTTCTATATGACCGCGACTACCCTTATACCTGTGAGTAATACCTTCAACGATTTCGGTCACAGTTTCGCCGCCTTCGATGAACCCCCAGATATCCGTGCCGACTTTGTCCAAGCTATAGTAGTTGCCAGTTTCAAAATCAATTATGACAACTTCATTATCAAAGCTTTCATAGCTGACGTCAGGTGTGTTAATTTTAAAACGTATAAGAGAGGTCATTTTTTTCTCCTGTGATATAAATACGATTATCGTTAGAAATATAGGAAAGTTCGGTCTTATGTGTCAAGGGAAAGGTAAGACAGCATATTGATCTTTGGGATATTTTAGAGTCTGAGCATTGGCTACAGATGTTAGACTGCATGATGCGAGATGCCATCTACAAAGTGCGGATACATTACAAATATCATAACATTTTCGTGCTCGTCAAAACTTATGATACATTGCGAGATTGTCGAAAAAGCAATTTTTGAGCACGCCGTCATTTATCGTTTATT
>JBHPCZ010000129.1:0-9222 GCA_042573625.1 Thermodesulfobacteriota bacterium | reverse complement strand
TAGTGGTAATTCCATTTTAGCCTTTCATCTGAGGGAAGGCCATAACTAGTATCAAGTCAGATTCAGGCGACCATATAGGCCGCGCCTGATCTGCGACGTTATATAGGTAGTATAAAAAATGAAATTCTCCATAGGTGGTATTGAACACGAAAAGATCGAAGTTGAATTGGTCTGTTATGAGCGAGAGCCAACTGGTGAATATTATGACGACAATTGGGTTCGCGGAAATGTTTTTATATCCGTCGGCGGGTTTAAAGGAAATTATGGCGCTGCGTTCTTAACCGATGAATTCTCTCGATTTTTGGATGAACTTCAAAATCTTTACAAATCACTTAAAGGGACTGCAGAATTTAAGACCATAGAAGAACAGCTATATATTAAGGCATCGGGGGACGGAAAAGGTCATATCAGTATTGAGGGCGAAGCATTGGATGGTGCAGGAATCGGAAATCGATTAAATTTTAATTTAGAGATCCACCAAACAGATCTCTCTTCCACGATTAACCAGCTAAAAAAGCTGGTAAAATATTATCCGGTTCGTATTGCATAACCAGGCGCTTTCTGAGCCGGATACGCGAAAGCCGAGGGACAAAATCATGAAGGTTAATTTAAAAAAGAAGGCGTTCATCGGAATCTGGCGTTTCATGATTCCTTTGCCACAAGCTTTGATAAAGAAAGACATCAGAACGATGGCAAGCGCCATTTGCAGAAAGACAGCGAATGTATCCGAAGAAGAACGCAAGGTTCATCGTTTTGTTGTTATGACAATGACAGAAACGAATGAACCGGTAACGCTGGAATATATTGCCGAAAAGCTTGATATGCCTTTAGATCGGGTAAGGGATATCGTAGACAAACTTGAAGAAATGAAAGTATTCTTCTATAGATACAATAGCCAGGGAATAAACTGGGCTTATCCGGTGACTGCAGAAAACGGGCGCTATAAAATGGCCTTCAGCACAGGTGAACAATTGGATGCAGCTTGAGCGGCCGACGCGGTTGCGAATCCCTTCGTGCAAGGGAAACTACGAAACGAAAATTTGTCTATGACGATTGATACTAAATGCGCGAACAGCAGAAAACCGATAAAGATAGAAATCGATAGTGATTTGAACATCAGATATGTGGATGAAGGCTCAGACCCTATGATCTGCGTGCCAAAAGTAAATGTGTTCGAATCAAAAGAGCCGAGCATCGTGGATATATTCTGACGGAAGTCGCTTTTCTTCTGGTCAGAAGAAGATGCAAGAGAATATCAAAAGAAAACGCGTGGAGGGACCCGGGTGTATTTAAGTCTGCTTCAGAGCGCTGATGCAAATAGAATCGTCCAATCCGCAAATTTTCCAATGGATGATTGATTTTGATATATCTGACAACTCTAAATCATAATAATCGATGAGGAGTCCTCGAAAATGACACATCGTCACAAAGGCAAGTCTTCCGAGCGCTTTGTAGACAAATACATCATCCTGCGAGAGCTGAACATCCGCCATGGACAGATTGTCCTCGATGCCGGCTGTGGAAACGGCTATATGTCCAAAGAATTCTCAAAAGTATTAAACAACACAGGAAAGGTGTATGCCCTGGACCCTGACAGAGAGGCGATAGAGACGCTTCATCGCGAGACAGAAGGAACCAACATAGAAGCAATGGTGGGAGATATAACCCAAACAACACGGATAGAAGGATCATCCATAGACCTGATCTATCTCTCAACTGTATTCCATGGTTTCTCAGAGAACCAAATAGCGACCTTTCAGGAAGAAGTATGGCGTCTGCTAAAACCATATGCGCGTCTGGCCATTGTAGAAATAGAAAAACAGGAAACCCCCTTTGGACCGCCTTTAGATATGAAATTTTCTCCAGAGGAACTCAAACAAACGATAACCCTGTTTCCCAAAAACCTTGTAAAAATCGGACAATACTTATATATGCAGACCTTCGAGAATATAAAGAAAGATAGAGCTGAAAGCGGTGGAAAAAACGAATGAACCAAAAACCAGGAGAGAAGATAATGAGTGCAAAAAACGAAATCTCGGACCAATTTGTGATGTGGAACAACGCGCTTCAGACAGGAGATCCGGATAACGTTGTCGCCTGTTATGCCGCAGACGCTGTTCTCCTTCCGACTGTTTCCACTGAAGTGCGCCATAATCACGAAGAAATACGCGACTACTTCGTACACTTTTTAGCAAAAAAACCGAATGGCAGGATCACAGAAGCGAACATTCGCTTATACGATAATATCGCGATAAATTCAGGCCTATACACCTTTTCTCTGGCGGAAAATGGCGCCCGGGCAGATGTTGCCGCAAGATTTACCTTTGTGTATCGAAAATCTGAAGATGGATGGCTGATCATCGAACATCATTCGTCAGTTTTGCCTGCATAGGAAGGAACCGAGAAATGACGATTCAATCATGGCTCATGTATCTGGTGTTAGTGCTCGTCGCGACATCCACACCCGGGCCGGCGGTACTTTTCATTATGACACAATCGACATTGCATGGATGGCGGAAGGCCGTCTTCTCCGCACTGGGTAATATTACGGGGCTTTTCTGCATGGGTATCCTTACCGTTACGGGATTGGGTGCAATACTCAACACGTCTGAACTTATTTTCAATATTGTCAAGTATCTTGGAGCGGCTTATTTAATCTATCTGGGTGTCCGGCTATTCTTTCAGAAAGGCCCGGATTTTCAATCCGCTCAAAACCACCGAATTGCCGCGAATGTTCCGTCCGTAAAAATCTTTTTTCAGGCTTTTGGTGTTGCGGTAAGTAATCCTAAGGCAATTGTATTCTTAACTGCCTTGTTTCCGCAGTTCTTGAACATCAATGCGCCGTTAATCCCTCAATTCTTCATACTTATTTTTACGTTAATGACCTTATCATTTTCTTTTTTGATGTTTTACGCCCTTTTGGCGCACAAGGCAAAAATCTGGTTTGCGAAGTCCAATCGAGCCAGGATGGTCAGTCGAACCAGTGGTGCCATATTTGTGGGATTCGGAGTTCTGCTTGCCACATCATCAAACAAATAGGGGGTATATGAATGTTCAATAAACATAGTGATGATGGATATCTGAATCCAATAAAGGGTATCAAACAGAAAACACTGGTATATGGCGAAAAGACGTTAATGACAGAATTTAATTTGCAAAAGGGCAGCGAGCTTCCCCGTCACAGTCATCCTCATGAGCAGACGGGATACCTTATTAAAGGCAAGATACGACTATTTATAGGATCAGAAGAATTCGAATGCAAGCCCGGCGACAGCTGGTGCATTCCAAGCAATGAAGAACATGGTGCAGATGTCATTGAGGATTCAATAGCTGTCGAAGTATTTTCTCCGGTACGGGAGGATTACCTTCCCAATACATAATTGATATCGCCACTTGCATTGTAGATACGGTAAACGATACCTTTTTAGATACGTTCGGCCATAGAATTAAGGGAGGAGGCCATGCCGCTATTGGACGTAAACGGAACAACGCTTCACTACAGGTTTGACGGACCCGAACATGGGCCGGTCGTCATGCTTTCGAACTCATTGGCCTCTGATCTTGCCATGTGGGACCTACAGATTCCGGAACTGGCCGAAGCAGGCTACCGGGCACTCCGGCACGACAGCCGGGGCCACGGTCAGTCCGCGGTACCCAAAGGCCCTTACTCGATCGAGTTGCTGATGGATGACGCCGTGGGGTTAATGGACGCTCTCGGGTTGGACAAGGTCCACTTCTGCGGGCTTTCGATGGGCGGAATGGTCGGCCAGATGCTGGCCACCCGACATGCTGACCGTTTGATCTCTCTGACGCTCAGTTCCACATCGACCCTTATAGGCCCCCGAAAAATCTGGGATGAGCGCATCGAGGCAGTTCGTGAAAACGGCATGAGCGCAGTGGCCGATGCCACCATTACCCGCTGGTTTACAAAGGCCGGCCAGAAGCGCCTGCACGCCGAGGTCGAAAAAGTCAGGCAGATGATCCTCAATACGCCGGCAGATGGATTTTGTGCCTGCTGTACCGCAATTCGGGATATGGACCAACGGGAATCCATACGCGCCATTTCGACACAAACGCTCGTAATGGTGGGCGAGCACGATCCCGGAACTCCCGTTGCAGCCTCAGAACTCATCCACGATCGTATAAACACTTCGAAATTGAAAATCATTCCCGATGCGGCCCACTTTGTCAACGTCGAGCAGACAAACGTATTCAACACTGAACTTCTGGAGTTTCTGAAGACGAACACCGCATAACAGGCCATGCGTCATGCGCTCCTAACCCTTTAGAAGGGGGGGATAATTTCATGATTTTTCGGCTTTCTACTATCTTATCTATGGTTATTATCGTTATATCGGCGATGATCATAACGGTTCCGTCCCGGGCGGAAGAGGCGTCTGTCGGCACCGTAACAGAATCCAAGGGAACAGTTACCATAACCCGTAGTGACGGCCGGGAGGTAGACGCCCAAAAAGACCTCTCCCTTTTCCCCGGCGATACCATAACCACAGGCAAAGACGGGACCGTCAGTTTTGTTTTTCACGTGGGCGATTCTTTCAAGCTCAATGAGGATTCCCAAGTCTCCCTGGACGAGTTGTCTGTTTCCGAAGAAGATACCCCTCCTGTCCTTCGCCTGGCCCTGGGCTTTCTCTGGTCCAAAATCAAGCCCTATCTATCCAAAGATACCCGTCAGGTGATCCACACCCCGACAGCTGTTCTGGGTATTCGAGGGACTGAATTTGACGCCGTGGTTTCGGAAGATTCTGCCTTTGTGGTCACAGTTGACGAAGGATCCGTGGAACTTGAGGCTGAAAAGGCCAAGCGCGTTGTAGAGCAGGGTCAATCAACGGAGGTGGACCCGGAGGAAAAAATTCTACCGGCGACAAAAGCCACCCCCAGGGAGAAAAGAAACTGGCAGAAGTTCCGGAAAGAAAGAGCAGAGAAGCTTCTCAAACACCTCCCTCAGAAGGCGCCACGGATGCGAAAGCGCTTTGAAAGGGATGTGAATCGTTACCTGCGTTTTACCCAAAAAATTAATACGACAGCCGATCGCATTAACGATCATATCAGCCAGTTCAATGCTGCCAGGAAAAACGGGGACCGAAGGACCGCCCAGACACAATTAAAGGAAATACAGTCGCAGGAAAAGAAATTCAGACCCATGGCGCTTCAATTCCGCAAGGCGTCCAACCGTGTTCGGGTGATCGGAAGAAGCACCTTTCACATCAACCGGATGTTTTTAAAAAACCGCGCCCGTTTCAGTTCTGCCGACCTGGCGGTAATTGAGCCGAACCTTTCTGCTGTTTCAGAAAAACTTAAAGAACTGAAAAGAACCGCCAAAGCCACGGTTACCAAAATCAGACAGACCTATCGAGATCTAAAAAGACTGCGCCAGTCTATAAATAAACAGCAACGGGAAAAGAAGCGTCGGAAACGAACAACTCGGAGTTCACCCGATGTGCAACCTGTGATGAGTCCGGGTTTTTATGAGATATCCGGGTTAGAGGTCTTTATATGAGTATAGAAATGTGGATCGCTTATGTAATTGCGGCAACGATTGTTCTGGTGATTCCAGGCCCGACAATTCTTTTAGTGATCAGCCAGGCCATCGCGCATGGTCGTAGATCGGTGATACCGCTGGCCGCCGGTGTTACACTGGGCGATTTTACGGCAATGACACTTTCCCTTTTGGGGCTCGGTGCGATTTTAGCGGCCTCTGCAGCGTTATTTTCTATTTTGAAAATGATCGGTGCAGTTTACCTTATTTATCTTGGGATCAAACTGTGGCGGTCAAATCCGGAAAACCATGAAATTAACTTCGCTGACACAAACACATCAAACAGTTCATTATTCAAAAGCGCATTTATTGTCACCGCCTTAAACCCCAAGGGCATCGTTTTCTTCGTTGCTTTTCTGCCGCAATTTGTAAACCCGCAAAGCCAAACCATGCCTCAATTATTAATACTGGGGGGGACGTTTCTTCTACTCGCATGTATAAATGCAACGCTATATGCTGTATTTGCGGGCCATCTTCGCGATACAATGCAAAACCCGAAGGTGCGTCGTTGGTTCAATCGTTGCGGCGGGAGTGTGCTGATCGGTGCCGGCATTTTTACGGCAGCGATTCAGCGTTCTTCATAACCCGAATAACTAGAGGCCGTTCAAGGGCCGTGATGCTGCCCTACGGCACAGCAGAAAGGGAGTTGAAATGAAGACAATTTCGATCGATTATCATGGCAAGGTGATGCTCGCGAGGCTGAATCGGAATGTCACGAATGCATTGAATGTTGAGTGTGTTCAGGAACTGGGTAATGTTCTCCGGCAAGTGGAAAGCGACGCTGCTGTGCACGGTCTTGTTCTCGGGAGTTCGAATGAGAAATTTTTCTCGATAGGTTTTGATATCCCGGAATTGTTCGAACTAAACCGGGATAATTTCAGAGATTTCTTTCGATTGTTCAATCAGGTCTGCCTGAATCTATATACGCTGCCCAAGCCGACCGTCGCGGCGATAGCCGGTCACGCCACGGCCGGAGGGTGCATATTGGCCCTCTGTTGTGACTACCGGTTCATCGCGGAGGGACGAAAGCTGATGGGTCTGAACGAAGTTAAGCTCGGAGCCCCTGTGCCGTATCTGGCGGACAGATTGCTGCACACCTTGGTAGGGGTTCGGCAGGCGCGTAACATGATGGAGAGTGGCGAATTCTATGCCCCTGAGGAGACCCTGGATATGGGTGTAGTGGACGAAGTCCTGCCGATGAAGGAGTTGGAGAAAAAGGCGATAGATCAGGCCGAAAAGTTGGGTTCGATGCCCGGATCGGGGTATGGAATGATCAAACAAAATCGTGTGGAGGTGATAACGGCAGATGTGCTGGCGCGGGAGCCGGATAAGGAGCAGTACTTCATGGAGTGCTGGTATTCTGAGGAGACGCGGGAGCGATTGCGGGCGGCGATGGAAAAGTTCTAAATGGAATATATTAACAGTTTCAAAGAATTGCGACAATATCTTGATAGCGCTGATTATACGGATATAAAGGTCTTCCAAGGTAAAACCGATATGCGGAAATTCATCGCATCAATGCTGTCATTCTATCCGTGGTGGATTGTAATGCTCTATCACGTCCGTGAATTACTTGTTAAGGTTCTCGGTCTTGTTAAACATGAAGCCCCGGAACAACTTCCGGATCTCAAGCCTGAAGATGTTTCATTCACACCAGGGGAAAAGGTAACCTTTTTTACTGTTCGAAGTGCTAAAGAAAACATCTACTGGATTTCAGAAACCCCGGAAGACAAACATTTAAGTGCATATTTTGGTGTAATAACCGAAACCCTCGGTAATGATCTTAAAAGATTTTATGTCATCACAATTGTCCACTTTAAACATTGGACAGGGCCCGTCTACTTTAATTTGATCAAACCGTTTCATCATTTGGTCGTATTCCGGATGGCCCGTGCCGGACTCACAAGGTAAATATTTGATTATAGCGATTGTCAAAATAATGTCTGTTTCAGCCGGCGGTTTAATAAAATATGAACAAAAGTGAATCAATATGAAATGTGAAAACTGTGATATCAAAATAACGTTTTGGGCGATGGTGAAACAGCCGACCCCCTTTCGTTTCAAATGCGCCCATTGCGGTACTCGGTATAAGGTGGAAACGCCCTACATGAAAAGAATAATGGTCGGGATCGTTTTTTTGCTTTTTATATTGACGATCGGGCTTTTAGAGGGTCCAAAGAGATTTGGTGTTGCCTTCCTGGGTCCTTATTTGGTTCTTCTGTCGGGTATCTTGCTGGCCCTTGAAGTGTGGACACAAAGATATATTTTCAAAAAAGGAAAATTTATAAAAATCGAAAAAGAGGCGAAACCCGACGGATGAGCTGCAAAGGAAACACCGAGAGACCTTTGAAAAATGTTCAATTTTGCCTGCCCAGTTAAATCCGTATTTAACATTTAACCGGGGTTCAAGGCCACTGAAGGCGAAAATTTTAACCACAGGAATACATTGAGTATTTCGAGGATTAAAATTTGAGCCTGACACAGGGATTGGGCAAAAGGGCGCGTTTTTCAAAGGTCTCGCCGACGCGGCTTCACCTTTAACCCTTGCCCTATAAAATTTCGAGGCAAAATTATTATACTGTTCTAACTTATGCGCCTATCATTAATCGGCATGTCGGGATCAGGAAAATCGGTCTGGTCTATGAAACTCTCCGACTTGGGCTTCAAGCGGTTCTGCTGTGATGATCTGATTTCCAAAAAACTTGCTTCTGAACTGACGAGACCTGAGGGAAGTATAATGAAACCGGGGGAATGGATGGGATTTCCCTATGAACCTCACTACAAGACGCGTGAATCCAAATACCTGGCCTGTGAAATAGAAGCACTGAACGATATTCTCGATTATCTTGAGAGAAATAAGAATCGTATTGAGCAGAATATAGTTGTCGATACCACCGGAAGTGCGATTTATACCGGTGAAGTAACTTTGAAAAAGCTCAGGAAACACACAACCGTGGTTCACCTGGCAACACCGAACGAGATTCAGGAACAAATGCTGAAAGCATATATGGTCAACCAGCGACCTGTACTTTGGAGGGATTTATTCGAGAAAGAACCGGAAGAACCCAACGAGGCGGCTTTAACACGTTGCTACCCCGGGCTTCTGTCTTCCCGGGAACGTCTGTATGAGCGAATTGCGGATGTGACCATAGACTATTATAGCCTGAATCAAGACGGCTTTGAGGCGAGTGATTTCCTGAGAAAAGTCAGTGTTGGTGAAAATCCAAACCGTCAATGAATCTGGCCCGAACAGGCCTCACCCTGCCCAAGCGGGCTGTCTCCATCATTGCCTGACATTTCGATTATGTTTATCAAAGGATATTCCGACTTTTCCGTATCAAAAGCGGGCATACGGTACGGTACAATGTGGGGCGCCCATTTCAAGCTGGACAAGGATGTCAGCCTGTTGTTTCCGTATATCAATGCAACTTTTCAAGATGCCAAATTTTATGACAAACCTGAATATATTCAGTTTATTATAGATGGGTTTCAGTGCACCTTATATCCCAGCGAAGTCATTGCAGCGCCTTTTACGGATCAGGATCAGGCGCTTAATTTTTTAAAACGCCTGATCGATTTTCTGAACGACCTGTACGTTAGAAAAGATTCGGTTAAGCCGAATCATAAAAAAATTCGGCCGATTTCTGTCCTTGATATTTTCAAAC
>JBHPCZ010000128.1:0-9229 GCA_042573625.1 Thermodesulfobacteriota bacterium | reverse complement strand
TTCGCCCTCCAGACAAAAGTCTTTTCTACCGGCTCTTCATCAAAGTGGTGACCAAGTTTCTGGAACTCGAGGGGCAAGCAGTCTCCAGCAGCAGCTCCAGCGTCAATGCATTGCAGCAAATCATCGAGAAAAAGCCCGACTGCGTCCTTCTGGATATGATGATGCCTGAAATGGACGGGCTCGAACTCTTGAAGCGGCTGCGTACAGAGCCGGACCTGACCGGAATGAAAATCGTCATGGTGTCGGGTAAAACCTATGAATTCGACCGTAAACGCGCCTTTTCATTTGGTGCTGACGGCTATATCACCAAACCGGTGGATCCGAAGAAAATTGTTTTTCAACTCCAGCGCGTTATCGATGATAAGATTGAACTCACCTTCTGGGGTGTGCATGGTACCCTGCCGGTTCCTGGTAATAAAACGACAAGATACGGCGGGAACACATCCTGTGTCAGCCTTGAGTTTTCCAAAGACCATTTCTTTATTTTCGATGCGGGAACCGGCATCAAGGTGCTGTCAGACCGTCTGATGGCCGAGCAACGGACGCTGGTCGGTGCCAAGCTTTTTATTTCCCATCCCCATTGGGATCATATCAACGCCCTGCCTTTTTTCGTACCCCTTTATATTCCGGGCAACGAGATCGAGATCTGCGGCCCGGCCCATGGCGACATCACCATGCGGGAACTGATCTCAGGACAGATGGATGGTGTCTATTTCCCCATCAATATGAAGGAATTCAGCGCCAGGGTCTACTTTCGCGATCTGATGGAAGAGACGTTTGAGATAGACATGGTAAAGGTGCAGACCCTGTTGTTGAATCACCCGGGCCACTGCCTGGGATATCGGGTGGATTACAAAGGCCGGTCTGTATGTTATATCACCGACAACGAGCTTTATCCGGAATCCAGCCGGTCCTACAACGAGCACTTCCTGAACCAGCTGGCTGATTTTGTCAGAGGGACAGACGCCCTGATCGCCGACACAACATACAAAGACGAGGAATATGGAGACAAGATCGGCTGGGGCCATTCCGCCATTGGGCCGGTGGTCGATCTGGCTGACCGCGGCGAAGCAAAGACCCTTTACCTGTTCCATCATGACCCGGACCATTCAGACGATGACATCGACGCTAAACTGGAAGCAGCGCAATCCATGCTGGAAAAAAGGAAATCCGCGACCCGGTGCGTGGCGCCGAAGGAAAAAGATCTTTTCAAAATATAATCGCTTCGCGATTATATACACCGCAGTTTCGCCGCTTAAAGAAAAATCTCAATCAATGTTTGTTGATATATGGTAGAAATGTTTGTTCGGATATTGCCGATTTTATTCCTGAATGGCCGGTAGAAAGCCGCCGGTAGAAAAGACTTTTGTCTGGAGGGCGAAATCGTCAAAGTAGACACTGGTAGAATTGATTCCAAAGGTGTGAAGTGCCAGTTCCGATGCGGTAAACGTCCCGGAGGTGGGGCTCGTAAGAGCATTTAGACGGATGATGGCATCTAGTTCTTTGCCTTGGCCGAACAGGGCTTCACCGGATGCACTATCCAGATCGGTGGCTGGCTGATCCCATTGAACCAGTGTGAAATAATCATTATCAGCAGTCGTATCATCCACACTATCCGGAGGCCATTGCACGTCACCTCGAGAAATCCCGTGTTTTTCAAAATCCAACGGTGTCGTGTTGGGCGGATCAACGTCGGCAGCCTCACCGTAATAGACTTTGACATAGTTATCGCGGGTTCTGAAAAAGTCGGCATCTGATGATATTTTAGCAAGAACGGAGCCACCTACATACAAGTCCTGTCCAATTTGAAATGTTCCGTTGACCTTATTTAAGATAAGTATTCCGGTGGCATTTCCTCCGGCAGTCCAGGACCCGGATTCAAGAACGGGGTCTCCAACAACCGTGGCGTAATTAAGGCCCTGAACCACGATGTCCCCGCTTTCTATGGGCGTTGCATCGCCATTGGTAAATTTGAGCGTGGCTCCCTCGGTGACCCTGACCATAAGGGTGGCCTCATTTACAGGAAAATCACCGGATATAGTTACATCATCAATGTGCCAGCCTTTAAAGGAGTTATTGAGGCAATCACGGGCATCAAACCTAAACCGGACATTAATTTTTTCTCCAGTATAATCTACAGGAGAAGAAAGATCGATTAATATTTGCTGCCAGGTATTGTCAGGGTTGCCTTCGCTTCTGACTATCTGTTTCAAATTTTCCCAGTTTGTACCACCATCCTTTGATATCTGAACAAATTTCACATCCCAATTGTCATCGACTTCAGTGTCATACCAACTCCAAAAGCTTAAGAAGGCACTTGTGGCGGTGGTTAAATCGATTTCCGGTGATACGATGTCGCCACAATTGCTAGTTGTTGCGCCGGTATTATAATTACAACTTCCCTCTTGGCCGTAATACATTAATTTTACACTATTCACATTTCTGTCAATTCCACAGGTATCGGTTTGATGCCAGAGAACAGTGCTGTGATTTGGTAGTAGGCAAGGTGGAAAGTAAGTAGCGTCATTATCCGGGTCGGCGCATATTGATGCCGACCAGCTATCCCAGCCGTCATTTTCAGTATCCAGGTAAACCGGCCGGCCGACCAGGTATTTATACGCCAGCCACTTTTTATCAGCACCAGCGTTTGTCTGTTGCCACAGGACAATCATGGGCCAATCGATAGGTGGTACCAATGTATCCGGGATTTCATCTAAAGCTCCACTCTTTAAGAACGAAATACCGTAGCTGTTGCCGGTGGCCACCGCATCCTGCCTGAAAGATAAACCGGCCATATAATAGTCGGCAGGAACCGGGAGCGGGTCAAATCCGACCTTTACCTGCGCGTCATAGCTCAAATAATACCCCGACGAATAGTGCGCCAGCCCAAGGTCGGTGTTTGTTTCAGACCAGTCAAGCTTTATCAGGCTCGCTTTATCCGTACCTATATCACTGGTGGTAAATACCCTTAAGGCCTTGTCGCCGCCAATAGTCTCAATCTTGTGTGAACCCAGTGTTGAGTCTTCCCAGTTTGATTTGTCTTCAAAGGTGTCATGAAGTCTTACCCTTTCCTCGACATTGGTGGGAAGCGGAACGCTGTAAACAGTCTCTCGTTTGGTCTCTATAGATGAACCAAAATCCACGATGCCGATGGAATGCAGCTCTATAAAAGGGTTGAGTATAATGTTGTCGGCAGTTCCTACAGTTACGGAAAAAGACCGGTCCGGGTGTTCCACATTAAAAATGTTCTGTAATGTATTCCCGTTTCTGGATTTGTAAGCATAAACTGTCCCATCGCCGTCGTCGACTCTGAAGACGCCGTTGTGGTCCGGGAAAAAGGAAGCATTCACAAGCGTCAGGTTGCCGTTTTTGGTGATGGGGCTTGGGCCTGAAGCAGGATTGGCAATCAGATAGACATCCATGTTATCTGATACGTTCGTCTGAAGGGGGCTTATGATAAAAATCCCTGTACCACTGTCATAAGTGTAATCATACGGGTCATCTGATCCGATTTTCAGTTTGCCGGAGGCAGGGACGGCAAAGCCTGCGGGCTGTTCTCCCGGATACTTTGTTTGCAGGCTGGTAGCTCCTTTTGAGCGGCTTGCGGTGGTAACGAGATAATAGGGGTATATTTTAAATTCAAATTTATCCGTGTCGCTGCTGAGTGTAAATATGCTGTTGTGCCAGGATTCCAATAGGGCGTTTCGATCGTCTTTTATCTCACCATCCCCGTCAGAGTCGTCTGTGTTTTTATATTCCGAATCGGCATATCGAAAGCCCGACTCTGCCAGGTAATAGGCTTTTGAAATACTGTTGGTCCATATCGGGCTGTGGGTGGCTGTCGTCGTCATGGCCAGCATCCCCGCTCCCATGGCCGAAAATACGAGCATGGTAAGGATTAATCCGATAAAGACGCTTCCGTTTGGATCTTGCCGTGTTGTCATGCGAAAAATTATCATTTGTTTCTCGGATAGACGATCGTGGAGACGGGATTTTTGACGCCGAGGAGATACAGTTCAATTTCGATGGACTCCAATGAATCCATGAGGTCTGTTCCCAACACCCAAATTGTATCCGATCGGTAATCTTTATAGTAACTCAAGGTGAGCGTATCAACATTATCCATCAGCATGTCACCGTTTTCGATTGGCGGAAGGGATGTCGCACCCGATGACAGGTCGAACATTTTGATGATGCTTCCGTTTTTGGCGATGGCATGCCGGCCCAGAACATTATCATAGATGATATACGGATCCGGCTGGGTGTTGTCGTTGTTTGCGATATAGGCCAGCTCTATCAATTCCCGATTCAACCGGGCCATTGTCAGCTGGGCCTTCTGGGCCGTATGATAATTTTCTTTTGCGAAAAAAAAACCTTTGGTGAATGAAACAATCCCCATTCCCCCAACCACGGCCATGATCCCGAAAAGGATCAGGGAAAGGACAACTTCCAACAATGTAAATCCGGTGTCTGTCTGTATCATTCGGTTTGGCATATCTCTCTATTTTGTAAACAACACGGTTACGGACTGATTGCTCGAAGTAATGGTCGCCTTCAGTATCCTTTTATCGGTTGCCTCCTCGACCTCTGCCCCTCCGGTAAACAGAATATATTTTGTGACAGGGGTGTACTGGCCGTAATTGGGGGTGTTCCCATCAATATATCCCTTTAGCGTTTCAAGGGGATCACTATCTGTTTCAAGCAAACTTCTGTAATCGGTGGTCATTTCTTCGATAATACGATTTAAAGCAAAGGACTCCTGAATAAAGGTGATCGGTTCGGTGCTGCGCGCCAAAACGGTGCTCATATACTGGGCCAGAACCGCGCCCAGAATAGATGCCACAACAAGGGTAATAACAATTTCGAGAAGCGTGAACCCGCGATCAGATATTTTAAGATAACGTTTAGTTCTCATTGGACAAACCCGGTGTTTTTTGTAATCTTTATATCTAAGCTCACCATTTCCAGGTCTGAGATAATAAGGCTTGTGCCCGCTGCATTATCGTAGGGTCTTCCCCAGGAATCAAAGGCGACGACAACCCCGGTGATACTGATTCCTGACGTCAGGTTTAAGATTTTTGAGCTTTCTCCCGGCAACAGAGCCGTATCAGTAGCGTCGCCGTTTCGGAAAAGAGAGTAAGTGTTCCCGTTAAAAACAATTCCCCATATCACGTTGGAGCTCATGGCTCTGGACTGGGCATAGCGCAGGTGCGTTTTTATGACATCGGTCTGAGCGACAAGTTCAGCACCGCTGTCCCATATGCGAGTGGCAACAATAACACCGACGATACTGATGATGATCAAAACCGCAACAACTTCAATCAAAGTGAACCCGTCGTTTTTCTGGCGTTTTAAATCCGTCAAGTTATATAGTGCTCCGTGATGATCAAATAAAGGTTGGAAACGAATAAATTATACCATTCATGGATATAAGGGTCAAAGAGAATTCTTAAATGAAATTCAGAACGCCGTTGTTCTTTTTTTCGGTATATGTATATACACATCTACACTTGACATCTACACTTATGTATATTAATTCATAAGAACACAAGATTTAAGGAGGAAGAATATGGAAGAGGTTAACGCGCTTAAGATTAGAAATAATTTGGGAGAGATACTTGATCGATTAAACAGGAAAGGGGAGCCCATTTTGATCAGTAAGAACAGAAAAATTCGGGCTGTTTTGATAACCCCCACGCAATTTGAAAGACGTTTTCTGGATTGGCAGACCAAGGATGAAAGAAGGCGCTTTCAGGCTGTTTTAAAACGCTTAAAAAAATCAAGATTGGGGAACCTGTCCACACTGGCAGTATTGCGGAAACTGAGGGGGTATGATCAGTGAATTGGATCATTGACGCTTCCGTAGCACTGAAATGGTTTATTGAGGAAGAAACGCACCCTCATGCTGACGAAGTGCTGGCCAAATTAATTGATCAGCCAATACAATTCGCTGTCCCCGAGCTTTTTACCTTTGAAGTTTATGCGGTCCTGCAGCGTACCCATCCATATGGTCTCGAGGTATTTAGAAAAGCCGTGATCCCGATTCTCCAAGGCGGTATATTCAGACATCCAATGACGGAGAAACTCGCAATCAAAGCTGATCGATATATAAAAATGGGATTAAGCGGATATGATGCCTGCTATGCTGCCCTGGCGCACGATCTCAATGGCGTATGGCTAACATTTGACGGAAAAGCACACAGATTGATTCAAAAAGAGCAAATATCCTGTCTGCTGGGCAAAGATCTACCTCAAGACTGGCCGGAATAAAAGACGAGAATGAAAGATAATAGAAATTCGGGTTATAACGGCTGTCAAAATAAAGTATGAAAAAAAGCGGATCAATAGGAACATTATGGAAACCGCTATAACCTTGACCTGTATTTTACTTGCAGGTTGAAGAATTTACGAAAAGTATCGAGATGGCTTCAATATTGTTGGCAAATGCACCCTATATCCCTTTTGAATGATCAAATAAAAAATCTCGCTCAGAAGCTTAGCTTGCTTGAGGCGGAAAATAGTTTGCCGGATATAAACAAACCGGGACAATCTGTTTTCCCTGATGTAAATAAAAAATAAACGTGATATATTAGCTACTAAGCCACGAAGACACTAAGATTATATATATTTTTTAATGCCGCTTTTAATAACTCGCGAGTCAAAAGTTTTTTTAACCACATGAAAACATTGACTTTAGTTCTTTTAGCCAGTCATTCCCGCGAAGCTTGTCCTCGACCGGATCGGGGAGCTGGAATCTATATTGTTTTCAATAAGATACAGATTTTGGATGCCGGACCAAGTCCGGCATGACATGAGGACTTTAGACTGTTGAGTTAATAAGAGGTACGTTAAAATTGATAAGAAAGCCAAGATGCTTACCGATAAAGGTCTATAATTCATACACCGTGGTGTCTTTGTGCCTTAGTGAATGAACGGTTACAATAAAATTAAACAGTATAATGATAAACAAAGAGAACGCTTTTAATTTAAATATCAATTGGCATTTTCCGGAAGGCAGAAAATACGCTTTTACCTTCACCACCCTCTTTGTTTTGCTTATCATTATTTATGGAAACAGTCTCCACAACCAATGGCAATTTGACGACTTCCCCAATATCGTTAGAAATGAAAATGTCCGCCTGAAGACAATATCCTGGGAAAGCATTAAAAACACCTTATATGTTAAGGCATATGTTACCGCTACAGGTCAGCAGGTGCTGAATCGCCCCCTATCCCGTCTTACCTTTGCACTTAACTACTATATCGGCGGCGCTGACGTTTTTGGATACCACGTTGTTAATTTGGCCATTCATTATTTTGCAGCAATATTCCTTTTCCTGTTTATTTACAACACATTGCAGCTCCCGGTATTGAATTCTCGTTATAATATAACAGCATATGCCATTGCGATCCTTTCTGTTTTTCTCTGGGCCACAAACCCCGTACAGGTCACCGCAGTCACTTATATCGTACAGAGAATGGCGGGTATGGCCGCCATGTTTTATATCATGGCCATGTATTTTTATCTAAAAGGCCGGACAGCAGAGGGTACAAAAAAACGGGCTGCTTTCTTTTCGCTGTGTGGAATTTCAGCGATACTATCGTTTGTAAGCAAGGAAAATGCTGCCATGCTTCCGGTTAGCATTTTTCTTTATGACCTGTTTCTTATTCAAGGGTTAACCAGCGAAAATGTGAAAAAAAACATAAAAATCGCCATCCTCCCCCTTTTAATTGCGTTGATGTTAGGCCATTTTTGCGTGGATCTTTCATCAATTTTCGATGATTACAAAATCCGTCCGTTCACACTCTGGGAAAGATTGCTCACAGAGCCAAGGGTGATTCTTTTCTATATAAGCCTGATCCTCTATCCGATGAATTCGCGTTTAACTTTGCTGCATGATGTTGAAATCTCGCGGTCACTTTTTGTACCCTGGACCACGCTACCTGCCATTTTTTTCATCTTAATCATTGTAATTATTACATTACGGGTGGGTCGGAAATGGCCGCTGGCAGCCTTCTGCCTCCTCTTCTTTTTTCTGAACCATATTATTGAGGGATCCATAATTCCCCTGGAATTAATATACGAACATACAAACTATTTACCCTCGATGTTCCTTTTTTTACCCATTACCATTTTGGTACTGAACATTATCGATTATTTTTCCTATAATAAATCGATCCAACTGGTCATCTCTTTAAGTATCGTGGTTATTATTGCTGCGCAGGGGCATACGGTCTATATGCGAAATATAATTTTTAAAGACAGCATATCACTCTGGAGTGATAATTTGAAAAAGTCGCCAAACTTATATCGGCCACATCATAACCTTGGAGATGGGTTGTTAATCGCCGGTTATTATGACGAAGGTGTGTCTGAATTGAAAAAGGCTTTAAATGCAAAAGCAGGTGCAGGCGTCCACCAAAAACATAACACGCACTTTAGGTTAGGGCTGTATTTTCTCTACATTACCGAAGAATATGATGAAGCGCTCGAACAATTTTACAAAACCCTTGAATATGTACCCAACCATTCAGATGCATTGAATAAAATTGCATCAATAATGGTCTATAAAAATGATTTAAAGCGTGCAGAACAATATGTCAAAAAAGCGATCCAGCTAAGACCCGAATCAAAAGAATTTCACAGTACCCAAAGCTTTATTTTATTAAAGAAAGGGGATCCTGACAAGGCGGTTAAAGAAGCAAACAAAGGAATGGAGTTTAATAAAAATTATCTGATTGGTGAAGCGTATCGGCTGAAAAATGATTTAAAAAAATCGGCCTTTTTCTTTAAAAGACATCTTGAACAATATCCTAAGCAATTTCCGGCTAATTTAGCCCTCATCGAAATCTATTATCTATTGGATGACCCAGAGGCCTTAAAACAAAGCGTGTTTCATGTAATGGGACAGATCAGGGAAAAAGAACTGTCTGATATTATATTGAAATTTCATGATGAATTAAATTGTTTAGATTATTCCAGGATTAAAAGAATTGTAAACGGCATAATCAACACGATAGGAAACCAGTCTTATGGTTTGAACCGGCTGTTGAATGATGAGGGTTTTGTAAAAAAGGAATAACGCATCCGGGTCCTCTAAGCCCGAATCTTTACTTTACTTCAAACTTTAGGCACTGTTAGACCTTTAAGGATTTTTCTATGATACAATAAAAGGTTCTTCTCCAATTTAGTTGGAGAAGAGGGTTCGAGGATTCAAGGGGTCAAGGG
>JBHPCZ010000127.1:0-9253 GCA_042573625.1 Thermodesulfobacteriota bacterium | reverse complement strand
GAGTAGGTTTCAATTTTTTTAATGCTCATGGGAAACGGGCGCCAGCCCTCGCCCGGCCGACTTTGAGCGATGATAATATCAGTTCGATTACGGATTTCGTTATTGGGCGAGATGCCTGCATCATAAAGCGCGGCTGCAATTAAAATGAGGAGTATTTGATCGCGGTTTCCTGCCTTCAAGTCATCGGTAGTAAGACCATATATAGCAGGATAGAGAGGAACAGAAAAGCGTTTCGGGCCGATCCGTAAAGAGGTGCTGAATGGATCTCCATCTGGGTCGGATACACCGCGATGTGTATCATGGGTGTATTCATGAGTTGCTCCGATGAAAACATTTACTCCATTAACGATATTGTACCAAAGCTGGGAGAGATCGTTTGCACCCGGAAAAAGACAGGACATCCCAACGACTGCAATACCAGCCTCATTAGTAAACCCCTCTATCGAGGATGACTTCCGGACCAATTCTCCCGGTTGCATGCGGTATTTGATAACATGATTAATTTTCAAATTTTTCCACTATGTTTAAGCTATCGTTAATTTCTACATTCATGAATGCAGAGACTCTTCGTTCTGATTTAGAGTTGGGTATATAAGAAAAATGAGCCGTATATGTCAAATAAAATATAATACTATGATATGATACCAGAGTTATACAGATGTCTTCAAAGGTACTAAGGCAAATTCGGATAAACGGGCATACATGTTAATTCATATGCTAACTAAAGGATGAATCAAAAAGAAAAGAAACAGTGTGCATGCCGGTTATTTTATAGGTGAAACCATCTTTATAGACCAAAATCCTTCCTTCCTAACAGGTTTGGTAGAATTTTATGCAATAAGAATCTGAATGGATTTTTTTCTATCTGCTCAGCCATGTCCCAATCCTCATCCCTGATAATATGGCCGGGAGTCGTGCGTACTGATCTTAAAATGTTTGGCACAAGGGGAAGCAGTTTTATTTGGTTGAGTTTGCGTGAGTGGTACGCTGCCAATTCGAGCATCCTTTTTTTGTGAATGCATCCGAACTCATCAGGCTTCATCAGGTCTCCATTGACCGTCAGGGCGGCCTGTACACAACCCCCTGCACAGAGATATCGTGCCCAGCATGTGTTGCACGGTTCCTTGCGGGTAATGTCTGCCATATAGTAAGGCTCTATCTTACTCCAGTCGAAAGGTTCCGTCACATTTCCAGCAGCCAGGTCTTTCTGCCCGACCATTCTCTGACAGGGGTATATATCTCCCTGAAAGTCTATGGCGAGGTTTCTTCTACCCGCCGAACAAGCGTTCACCCCCTTGCGTTTAAAAATAATTCTGAAAAGTTCCTGTGTGAAGGGGTGGATGGTTTTTCGATCGAAAAGACCCATATCCTTTACGAGCTTTTCGAACACTTTGCTGTATTGGCGGAACAGCTCGGAATTATCTTCTTCTCCCAGGGTCAGAGGGCCGCTTCCCGGGGCGGTGGCATCGAATTGGACCACTGGAAAGCCGTTTGTTGAAAAGCAATCAATGATTCGGTTCATGTGCTGGTAGTTTGCCTTTGACAGGGTTGACCTGATGGCGAGGCGAGGCCTTTTCTTAAAAAGAGCGAGATTTTTCAAGACGGCATCATAATGACTGGTTTCGAATTTTTTTGTTCTGTCGTTGATCTCCCGGTCTCCATCTAGGCTTAAAACCATTAAAATATCATTTTCTACAAGATAGCGCAGAATTTTTTCTGTCAGCAGGGTCCCGTTTGTAACAACTGCAAAAACAGCCTTTTGGTTGTTTGCTTTAGCTGCTTTTGAGGCGTACGTCACTATTGTCGGAATGATTTCAAAATTGGTCAAAGGTTCCCCGCCAAAGAATACAATATTAAGCAGAGGAGAATTTTTAGATAATTCAACGAGCAAGTCTATTGCTTGAAAAGCGGTGTGCCTGTTCATGTTTCGTAATTTGGTCGGAACTCCATAAGTGTCTTCAATCCGTTCAACGAAACAGTATGCGCAATGCATATTGCATTCTTGCGTAATGAACAGGGTCATTCCCGTTATCCTGCGATTCGGCTCCGGGGAAGGATCTGGTGAATAGCGCGTGAGGCGATCCACGAATGCCCTGTATTGTTTAGGGGTTTTATCGATTCCGGCATTATTGGCAACTTTTTTAAGAACTTCATACAGTTCTCTATCTACTTTGTGACATTTGTATGACCCCACGTCATAAAGCAGGCATTCCTGTCCGATCGTAAAAAGGTGTATATCCAGTTTATTACTCATGACCTATTTATCCTCCAGAAATATGAGCTGGTGATCATAGTGATTTTGCCGGTTTTCTGACAGCAAGTTGTCAACGTAGTTAAAAGTCGTCATGGATATAAAAGGAAATAGCCAGACTTAAAAAACAACGGTATGGATAAGCAATTAAAGTTTTTATTTTTAATTAGATAAAATAATAAAAAAAGAACTATATATGCCCGAGTGCGCCAACAATGCTTTTTCGGGCAGCCTGGCGAGCCACCAGTAGCGCAACTATGATGGACAGCAACAAAAGAAAACCAAAACTTTTTGCCATATAGGACGGTACCAAATAAATTTCCAGAGGCACTTTCCTCGGTATATTGGGTGGAACCCATTGAGGCTTAAAAACGTTGAACATAATCCAGTTCAAGATCGTTAGACATATACCCGAAATGCAACCCAGAATGTTGAGCAATGCACTTTCCATAGCGAACAATGTGACGACGCCTTTCCGTTTAAGGCCCAGAGCCCGTAACGTACCAATTTCACGGGTTCTCTCAATAACCGACATGCTGATCGTATTGGTTACACTGGCTACGACGATGATGAAAACTATCACAAATAAAATGATAAAAATAATATCGAACATGTCTTTTACCTTGGTATAAAATGGCGAAAGCTCCCTCCAGTTTTTTACCTCCATTTGTAAACCCTTATCAACAAACGCTTTTTCAAGAAATGCTTTAACGGACTCGATGTTTTCATCTTTGTCTAATAGAATAATTATTCTGTCCACACTATCGGTATCATATAGCGTTTGCGCAAATTTTATATTCACATAAAGGACCTTGTCATTTAGCTCATCAACCTGAACTCTAAAGAGATGGAAAACCTGCAAATCCATCGCATTGATGCGACCGTCAAGGGTGGGAGACATGGCTATGGCATCAGAGCCGAGATAGAGTTTGAGTTTTTTGGCCAGGCCTCTTGTAAGGCCGGCACCATAAATAATATCGTCCTCCAGGCTTTTACCCTCGTAGAACTTTAGTTTTCCCACCATCCCTCCGGCTCTACTCTGAATTATTTTTTTTGCAGAAGGAACACCACCCATACCGATAAAAATAGTGGATACAATGCCATTGCTGAGCAGCCCCATGATCTGGAGCTGGGGGGTTGCTATCACTATACGAGAATCTTTCGCGCAGATGTCCTGAATCGTATCCAATTCGTTTTCGGTGATAAGATATTTGAGGGGATCGATCTGTCCCTCGGTTAAGAAATCTTTTTTATAGACGGTGAGATGTCCGTGGGCTAGCGCATATACGAACGATCCCTTTAGATTCCTGAATATATATTCAGTGAACCCTCCAAAAATGTTTACCGCCGCAAAACCAAAGGCAATGGCAATAATGGTGTAAAATGAGCGACGCTTGTTTTTCAATATATTGGCTACTGCAATTTTTAGCCATGTGCTTGTCATTGTACTCAATGCAACAAATCTCCTTCATTCGGTAAAAAAGAAGGTTTTCGGTACTTCAATGTCGAGATTCAGCATTTTTTTGCCGGAATCCTGTCAGACAGAAACATCTTCCAGGATTAAACCGTCCAGCAACTGAATCCTCCGTTGAACTTGATCTAACAATCTCTGGTCATGAGTTGAAAAAATGAAAGTTGTACCTCTAGTTTTGTTGAGTTCCCGCATCAGGTTTACGATTTTCAGAGCATTATCGGTGTCAATATTGGCGGTTGGTTCATCGGCAAGAATCAGACCCGGATCGGTAATCAAGGCCCGGGCAATTGCGACCCTCTGCTGTTGTCCGCCAGACAGTTTGTCGGGCCGATGCATGATATGGGCAGACAGGCCCAATTCATCCAGAAGTTTTTCCGCTTTATCCCTCGCAAATTCAACTGACTTTCCCTGGATTTGAAGGGGCAGCATAACATTTTCCAGCGCCGACAAGACGGGAATCAGATTGAAACTCTGAAAGACAAATCCCAGAACATTATTTCTCAACTCACTTTTTTCGTCGTCAGACAAATGGATGATGTCCTGTCCCTGGAATTTAATGGTTCCAGACGTCGGGTTATCAATGAGCCCCAGAAGATTGCACAGTGTTGACTTGCCGGAACCAGAAGGTCCCCATATGGCGATAAATTCCCCTTCTTTTATGTCTAAATCTATGCCTTTCAGAGCAACGACGATTGTCTCCCCGACATGATAATTCTTGGAAACCTGTTTCATTTCAATAAGCGGCACCGTGTTATTTCCCTTTTAGTGTATTTTTGGGTCAACCTTGGTTTCCATTCGATTATGGAGGATCGGCATCGAATGTAAAAGCAATGATACAGCTATCTTCTTCCTGCGTGCTTACCCGAAATTTACGGCCGGTTGTGTGATGAATGACAGTGATAACGCCGTTGTTATCCATATGAATGGCTTCGAGAGACAGCAATTCCCCCTTAATGCCTGCCGTTTCCGTTGCCTTGCCCGCCGCTTTTTTAGCACACCACAGTGAAGTCGTCCAGCGGGGGCGGTCTGAGGGGGAAAACTTCTGGAGCAAATCCCTTTCCCGCGGTGTTGAGAAGGTCTCCAGAAAGGCGGACCCTCTGTCTTCGTTCAATTCCATGTCGATGCCTATTACTTTCTCATGGGCAATGGCAATGGCGCGATCATCTAAATGGGCGATACTGACCTGCGGAACTGGCGACACATCGTCAAGGCCTTCAACCACGGAGGAACCATTATCCTTTTCGACTGAGAAAGCGGCAGGGTGGAGGGACCGAAGGTTGCTATTTCGCTTCAGCCAGAGGCGCACTGCATCTTTTGCGGCCTGCTGGCCGTAAAACCAGCGATGCTGGTGCTGTGGATTTTCTGAGAAGCGAGAAAAGGTGTCCATTTCATCTAAGCTCAGAGTGATCCGCGCAAGCCAGTCGAGCTTCAGATCCGGCAGATCTTTTTTGCTGATGAACTGACAGATTGCCCCCTCAGGAAGCAGCGACAAATTTTTCTCATTGCAAAGGAGATGTTTTTGGGGGAATCTAAAATAGTCAGCAATTCTATGGGTCCAGTTAAAAACCCAGAAACCCCAGTTTTTTATTCGCATCCACACCATACCTGACCCGTCCTGGATTTCATAATCAACACTGATCCTTTTGGAACTGATCCGGGTCATCTGGAGGTAAACGGGCAGACGCGTTCCAGCCGGCGGGGGTGGAGAGTAGGTTTCAATTTTTTTAATGCTCATGGGAAACGGGCGCCAGCCCTCGCCCGTGGCGAGCACTATCATGAGTTGCGCCAGGCTATCTATAAAAATTGGATTTGTTACCAGTTCAGGGTTTTTTGTAGAACGGAAAAGGCCGCTTTCAGACAGAATCGTAACTTCTCCGATAACACCTCGATCACCCACGCCCATTAACCCGGATATACAGTGGAAAAGGGGTCCATGGAAGAGGTATCGTTCCCGGTAAATTTGCTCCGCAGTCATTTCAGGAGGTCGGAGATTTTTCAGGTTTTCAAATTTAGGATGGAGACTTAAGAGATATTGCCTGCCGAACAATACGGTGGCCTGTATTGCCGGCATGGTTTGGCCTTTTAAAAAGACTTGCGCATCCACCCTGCGCATATGCCACTCCGGCTTTTCATCCAAAAGTTTTGCCGAGATTTGCAGCGCTAATGTATCGACATCTTTCAACTCAATCCACTGGGAGGACCGGACATTTTCAAAACCGATATGACCATAGCCGGGAGCCAGGCAGGCTGAAACCTCGGCCATTATTTCCATGCTAAATGCCAGGGGCATTACCGGCAAGCAGGCAGAAGGCGGTTTTATGTTCGGCGCATAGGTGAACAGATGATGGCTCAAATATAAATCCTCTTCAAGGTCTAAGGTGTAGTCAACAACGATTTCCTGATCCGGACGATACTGGAGAACCCTCCCGATAAAGGGCATTCGCCGCTCATCATCAGGACCGGAAGCCTGGTGAGTTTGATCGTCACTTGTAGGATTCTCATATTTTTGTGAAAATGTGGCCTTGTCGTCTACGTTGTCAGATGAACCGGAATCAATGAACAGGTGATCGCTATACCGGTCTGGAGGGTCATAATTCAGCTTCTGACAGAAGCGGCGCCTAAACAGGACATCCAGGTTTGGTGTCACACCGTTGGTCAAGAGGGAAGCACAGATACGATTGAGCTGGGTCAACGCTGAACAATGCTCCTCATGCAAGGAAAGAGCAATGATGTTCTCTTCGTCGATAATCGACTTAATTTGAGTAGGCAAAGAAGTACCCCCTCCAACTTGTAAAAAAATCCTGGCACCGTCTTGATACATCGTTTTCAGCGTTTGCCAAAACATTATAGGTTGATCCCCAATGATGCTCTGAATCTCTTTAATGGAGGGCTCGTCGTGGGGGTATAGGTCTGCGGTTGTTCCCGAGTATACCGGAAGATTTGGCTGGCGTATTGAGATCATTTCTAAATTAGATCGGTTTTTCAACCTGGCTGCTCTAAATAGATGTGAATGAATGGCCGGATAGGGTAAAACTCGAGTCCATATTCCTTGGGCATGAAAATCCCGTATAGCATGTTCAAGTTCATTTATTTCTCCTCCTATAACGTGTGATTTCGGGGTCATATAGACTATAATTGATATTTTCCGATACACCTCCAAAATCGGTCTTAGCTGTTCTTCAGTCGCATTAACAACCGCTATCTGTCCCTTATCTAAAAGATGGAGATTATCGGCAGGTGTCCGCCACCAGAGCGGCACGGCCTCAATGAAATCGATACTTCCAGCCGCGCATAAAGCGGTCAGCTCTCCAATAGAAAAACCGCACATCATATCAACAGGGATATCAAGTTCTCGAAGGAAAGCCCATGTCGCATAACTTGCAATAACAACACCTATTGATGCCAAAGGAACTCTTTCATTCATTTCTTGATCGATGCGTGGTGCTTTAAGTAGATCTCGTAGTTGTTTCTGATCTGTCCGCGACAAATATTTTGGCGGAAAAAACATATGACTTGTGGGGACAGGCTCTTGCAGGTCCCCATTTCGAAGATCGACCAGGTCGAACACAGCGCGTACCTGTGGAAAGTGGAGACACAGTTCTTCAAGGCCGTCAATATAGGAATCAGTGAGATTTGGGTAACTTAAACCCTTGAATATACAGCTGATCTTCCCCGGTCTGTTCGATGCGTCTGGCGTGAAATAGATATTGTCATTGTTCCCAAAATGAATAGGGTCATTGTTTAAACATTGACAACATGTTTCCAGATAATTCTTCAACTGGTCAAGATTTTTGCAAATCAAGACAAGTCTGAAGGGGGCAGTATCTATAAAACGCTGAACCTGAGTATATGCAATGTCTTTGAGATGGAGGTGGGCATCATTTATATCTAATAAACGCAATAAAATAAGTATCTCGGCCTTCAACTCTTGGGGGGTTTCTGCACAAAATGCCACCAGCTCCGTCTCCCATGGCAATCCTGTGTGGATTTCTCTGATGCTGGACCCGTTGTCTCGATTTGGCAGTTCTTCCAGAAGGAGGTGAGCGTTTGTGTTGTCAATTCCAAAAGCATTTATCGCCGCTCGACGCGGTGGCAGAGAGTTGTCATGAATCCACGGGCGAATATCCGAGTTGATGTAGAACGGACCAGCGATGACCTCGCTCTTGGGTCTCTCATACCCAATAGTGGGTGGAATGATTTTATTCGTCACACACAGGGCGGCTTTTATGAATGAAGCCAACCCGGCCGCAGCTAAGGTATGACCGATCATTGGTTTCAAAAAGCTCATGGGACGCGCCGTTGGTTGGTTGCTATGCGTATCGAAAAACTTCCTGATGACCTCGATTTCAATGGCATCACTATCGCTCGCTCCACTACCATGGGCCTCTATATAACCGATGGTTTCCGGTCCAATTCCACTGTTTTTATAAGCCGATTGAAGAGCCAACAGCCGGATTTCAGATAATGTTCGAGAAGTTGAGGGCTCTTCCCCAGAAATTCCAATACCTTTTATTATCGAGTAGATACACTTACATCCCGGTTCTATATCTGTTTTTCGCTGAAGAACAACTGCCGCGGCGCCTTCACTCAAAACAACCCCGTCGGCACAGCGTTCAGGAGGGATGTTTGTCTGGGGGGAAGGAGAATATTGAGATCCGCTGAGATTGGACAAGTTTTCATGGAAAAGATTTATTCCCAAAACAACGGCAGCGTCACAGAGATTTTGCCGCAGCCGAAAAACGGCCTCCTCTATAGCAATAAATGGCGCTGCACAGTCCCCATCTATTGTTTTGATTTTTCCGAAAATATTAAGGCGGTCAGACCAAATATTGGAGGCGGTGCCAACATCTTCCGATGGGCGTCTGTTTAATGTAAGATTATCAACATCTCGGCTTCGGACAATGGTGACGTCGGTCCGTTTGCGGATTTTGTTATCCGGGGAGATGCCGGCATCATGGAGGGCGGCTGCAATCACGTTGAGAGTGAGAACCTGGTCGCGGTCCTCTATTCTCATGATGTCGGGGTTGATACTATATTTGGCAGGGTAAAGAGGAACGGGAAAGCGATTCATGCCGCCCAGCAAAGAAATGCTGAGCGGGTCTCCTTCTTGCCTGGAAGATACATAACCTGCTTCGTGGGCGTATTCATGGGAGGTTACAGAGAGAACATCCACTCCGTTAACGACATTACACCAAAACTGGGAAAGATCGCTTACACCCGGGAAGATACATGACATTCCTACGACCGCAATATCAACTTCACTCATCGAACACCTTTGACAGAGGTCGGGTAAGATGAGGTGCTAATCTGTTGAAGGCTTCTCGTGATCACCACCTCAGATTCTGCTTCTGTAGAGCGAGAGAGTTCATCAAAAAACACCTTCACGCCTTCAGTTTCAGGAATCAACTGGATACCCTTTTCAGAAAAGAGCTTGCGATGGCCGTCTGAAACCATACCGGAATCCCATGGTCCCCAATTAATAGAAATAACACGCCCACCCCACTGAGAAGCCTTCAACAGATTAGCAC
>JBHPCZ010000126.1:0-9325 GCA_042573625.1 Thermodesulfobacteriota bacterium | reverse complement strand
GATACGGCTCGAACGCCATACGGGACCAAGAGTCCGGACACCGTTGTCGAATATGCCCTTGAAAACACCGATTTTCTGTTGAGTAAAGGTGCAAAAATCGTTGTGATTGCATGTAATACAGCTTCAAGTGTTGCCACGGAAAGTGTCATTCAGCGATTTGATGTCCCGGTATTTGAGGTCATCACGCCTGCGGTGGAGCTTTCTGTTCAGATTTCCAGGAAGTACAGGATAGGGGTTATCGGTACGCGCGCCACAATCAAGAGCGGTGTTTATGAAAAGAAGATCAAAGAGAAGCATTCGGACGCCAAGGTCTATTCGGTCGCCTGCCCGCTCCTTGTCCCGCTGGTGGAAGAGGGATGGTTCAAGAGACCTGAAACCGCAATGATTGTTAAAAAATATCTGCATCCCTTGAAAGTCAGACAGATAGACACCCTTATTCTGGGATGTACCCATTACCCGCTGTTAAAAGATAAGATACAAAGAAAAATTGGAAAAAGGGTAAATATCATCGATTCTTCGATCGCTGTTACGGGATGGGTAAAGGATTATTTAGAAAAGCATGCTGAGGTCGATAATCTGCTCGGTAAAAACGGCAGATTCAACCTGATGGTGTCGGATGTAACAGAGCAGTTTGAAAAGGTAGCACAGGCCACACTCAAAAGAAATGTTCTACTTGAGCATGTTAAAACGTAATACTTGACTCAGGGTCCGGCAACCGTTTTCTATTTATTGATTTTGTCGTTGATACATCAATGCCTTTTTGAGGTTGTTTTTAGTATGAATGTAGTCAGGTTTTATTCGTAACGCCTCTCGGAAGTGTTTAATGGCCCCCTCGATATCCCCTTTACGAAAAAGAGCAACCCCCAGATTGTTTTGTGCTTCTTCAAAATCAGGCTTTATCCGCAGCGCTTGTAAATAATGGTCAATGGCTTCTTGCGTACGACCCTGCTTGCTCAGGATATTACCCATATTGTTGTATACGTCCGCGTAATACGGATTTATCCGCAGCGCCTGCAAATAATGGTCGATGGCTTCTTCTGTACGACCCTGTCTGTTCAGCGTTTTGCCCAGATTGTAATGTGATTTCGCATAATCGGGATTTATCCGCAGCGCTTGCAAATAATGGTCGATGGCTTCTTCTGGACGACCCTGCTTGTTAAGGGCATTGCCCATATTGTTGTGTGCTTTCTCAAGATCGGGCTTTATCCTTAATGCTTCTGAAAAATGGCGGATGGCTTCTTCTGAACGACCCTGTTCGCTCAGCGCTTTACCAAAATTGTTGTGCGCCCTGTAGCTGTGGGGGTTTTTTGACAAAGCGTCGGCCCAGAGTGTTAAGTTGTCTTGCCACACGTGGTTTCTTTTATAGGTCCACAAAGCGCATATCACCATCACACCGCAGAGAATTGTAAACAACAGCCATTTCGGTTTAATATATCGAAAGGCAAATATAATGACCATGAGGAAGACAAACATGGAAGGCAGATAGATGCGGTGTTCGAATATTATCTCAAGGGCGATCACCGATGATTCGACGACCAGATTTCCCAAAAACCACAGAACAGAAAAAGAGAACAGCCGCTCTTTTTTCGCTGTGCAGATTGCGAGGCAGATCAAGCCAATGATAAGAAATGCGGAAACAAAGGTGCTGGCGGGATCGAATATTGAATGTGAAAGCGGGAAATCGTGATTCAGGTTTAGTCGGGAAGGGTGAGGAAACATCAGAAGGCTGATGTAAAAAATCACAACCCTGAACTGGGTCAAAACTCTTTCCGTTAACGTAAAATCACGCGTTTTGTAACCGGCCAATATGCTTTCAAAGGGGTGAAATCCGATATATATTAATACAACAGCAGCAAAAAGGACAAAAGCACCCGCAAAGACCGGCAAACAACGTTTCAGCCAGCTCCGACTCAAATTCTGAAAGAAGTACCATTCATAGAGAAAAACAAAGAAAGGGATTGTGGCGGATATTTCCTTTGAACCGAGCGCCAGGATACCGGAAACCATGCAACCTGCAAAAAGTGTTCGTTTTATCCATGCTGTTTCTGCAATACGCGCCTTCGCATACAGCAGTAAAGTCAGAATATAGAACATTGCAGCAAGGCTGTTCATCCTTTGTACAATGTAAGTCACAGACTGCGTTTGAACTGGATGAACAATCCATATTAGGGCCGTGAAAAAGGATATCCATCTTTGGGATCGCTCAGGCAGCGGCGATGAGTTTATATCCAGAGTGATCTGTATAAAAAAATAGAGAAATATACCGGCCATGATATGGATCAGGATATTAACCACATGGTATCCGGAAACATTGGATTGATGAAAATAATAATTGAGGGCAAAAGTGACGTTGCTGACGGGGCGATTTGCATGGGAAGGTTTCTTGAATGCAGCATTTGCAATTTTTTGAATGGAAAGACTGGTTAAACGGATGTGAAGATTATCTTGAATTCTTAGGCTGTCATCAAATTGAAAGGGGACATTCAGGGTGTTGGAATAAATAAGTATGCAAGAGAGGCATATGGCGAGGATGGCAAATAGATGATGTTTGTTCGTACTGTTAGTCTTTTTTTTCATCTGTCAAAAAGTGCGTAGAATGCGTTTAAAACTGTTTCAGGGGATGTCTTTTCAAAACACTGTATTTGCTTGCAGTCTTTTATCTCTGTTTCAAAACACGGGCTGCACTCCAGAACGGGCCTGACGCCCTTCACCGCTCGTCCGACAGGCTTCCATCTTTCACAGGGTCGGAGGAGAGGGCCCGAAAATAGCGACGGTGGGAAGGTCCATAAAGGCTGCAAGATGACTCATTCCGGAGTCGTTTCCGATAAATCCGCCAGCCGTATTAAACAGTAAAACAAGATCTGTCAGTTCGTCAATGATATGAACCACACTTTCTTGATGATCATCCTGTTTCAATATCTTAAAAAGAAAGTGCTCTGCGGGGCCGAGAATAAATTCCGGTGTCAAGCCGTTCGATCGAAGAGATACGTCAATTTTTATAAAATTTGAAATCGGCCAGAATTTTTTTCGGCTTCCCGATCCGGGATGGATCAATATCTTGGAAGAGTTGAAAGGCCGCTTGCCTTCATCCGGATGTTGGATCGGCGGTTCGATGCGCTTCTGGGCGTCATCACCTTCTCCAAGCAGACCGGATCCTGCAAGATGGGCCAAAATATGACTGCTGATGTGGGTTTTTTTAGATGTGTCCGGTCGGGGGGGAATACGATGAACATTCCCTCCAACAACCTTTTTTATGGCCGCTTCCAATGCTGCGGAAAATGGAAAAAGGGTAATATGATGGTAGGAACGCAAAATTTTTCTTGCCGCCGGGTCGATGGTGTCTGAATAGAGTGACGCAAAGGATGCCGCTTCAAGGGGAACCCATCTGTCGATAACATCGAGCCCGCATGCCAATTTTCCGAGGCTGCTCTGACAGATTGCATCGATGCAATGGATTTTTTTTTTGAGCAGGGTAATAGCGGGAAAGGTTAACACAAAATCACCGAGAGAACCCTGGTGGATAATTAAAAGCCTTTTTTCTTTCATTAACTAGTGTCCATCCATAAATGGTCTTTTTGCTTGCCCAGTTAAATCCGTATTTAATATTTAATCGGGGCCCAATCTCTGCGTTATGCTCAAAAAATAATCCTCGGAATATTACACATATGCCTATGGTTATTTTTTTCGCATGCCTTGATCTTGAAGAAAAATCCTCATTTCTGGATGGACACTAACTAGTCGCGGTGTAGTTCGGCCCCACAATCAAGAGGTTGTTTGAAAGGACCGACTGAATCTTTTCCATTTTACTTCCAAAAACAATAGTTCGTATAACCCCGTGGCCGTATGCCCCTAAAACCACGAGGGCGTCATGGGGGACTTCATAGAGGTTTTCTTCAAAGGCCCCGGTTTCAAATACATGCCACTGATCTACAAATCGATCCATTTCTTCTTCAAGATTTTCATCTTTAATCGCTTTTTCGTATGATTCACGGGATGTTTTGTCGATATGAGTAAAAACATTGAGCGGCAGGCCGGAATCTCTTTTGATGCGGAACCCCAGTTTGAGCGCATTGAGCGCATTGGCTGATCCGCCGAAGAAAACAGCGATACTCTCCCACTGCTTAAAAACCGGGCTGGTTATGAGTACCGGGAACCGCGCGGAATTGACAATACGCCTTACCCTGGGTCCGATGTAGCCGAGACCGATTTTTGAAGACAGGTCACTGATGCTGCGGGGGCATGCCATGAAATCGAAATTGGTCTGTATGTCCGGCAGGGTTGATGCGGTGTAATGTTTGGGTTCCAGAAATCTGGCAGTTATTCCGCTTAACTCAAGCAGTTCGGTCGCGTGCTTTTTGGCAGTATCCGGTGATATGAGGTAAGAATTGTCGAGATCAACCTGAACCACATCATTATCAAAATACATCAAAAATTTTGTAAACTCGGGGATGTAAACCACCGGGGAGGCCCCTACTGTTTTACAAAAATAGATGGATTGAAGCAGCGTTTCTCTGCCCAGGGGGTTATTCCTGAAAATATGAAAAAGTTGCGCTTCCATTTGGATCTCCTTTTACCTGATTTTGGATTCCCTATTGACCGGTTTGAACCATAATTTCTTTTCGATACTGGTCCAGAAGCCTGGCTTTTGAAACCAGCCCCATGAACCTGTTGTTGTTGATGACCGGCATTGCATGCAGTTGTTTTGCATCCATTTTGCGAAGGACTTCGTTTAAATCGTCATCTATATGGACAACTTCAACCTGAGTATCCATGAGCTGGCCTAAAAACACGGCATCATACATTCCTGAATTGAAAAGGTAAGGCCGGATGTCATCTATATATATAATTCCGAGAAAATGGCCGCTCGTTTCATCCTCTACAGGAAAATAATTTCGTGGCGACATTTTTACAATTTCGATGAAATCACGAAGCAGCATTTTCGGGTTTACGGTGATGCAGTCTTCTTCGATAACTTCCTGTATGCTCAGGTCGGAAAGGACTCTGGCGTCTGTTCCGGGTCTCAGAAAATGACCCAGGTCCACCAGTTCTTTCAGGTAAAAAGATGCCGGTTCAATGTAATGGCAGAGTGATGTGGAGAGCGCCGAGACGATGATGAGCGGTAGGATGACTTCATAGCTTCCGGTAATTTCAACAATGAGAAAGATCCCGGTCAGGGGCGCTTGCAGCATGCCGCTGATAAGGCCCGCCATGCCCAGTAGAGCGAAGCACCCTTCGTTTACCCATGATATGGAAGGCCAGAGTAATATGAGGCCGTGATGGTACGTTACGCCGACAAGGCTGCCGATCACCAGGCAGGGTGCGAATATTCCGCCGGAGCCCCCCCACCCCAGGGTCAATGACGTGGCAAGAATTTTTGCAAGTGATGCCAACGCCACAAATGCAAGCCCGTGCAAAAACACGCCGTCGATCATCATCCGTATCGAATGGTATCCTTCGCCGAGGACAACGGGAAGAAAGATGCCGATCATACCGACAGCGCAACCGCCAATGGCAGCCCGTACCCATAACGGAGACGGAATTTTTTCTGATATACCATGCATGGACCTGAGCAAGCGGGTCAGTAGAATCGATGCGGCGGCCGAGAGTACGGCCAGACCCAGGCACGCAAAAATATCCATAAGATCGATGTTAAACATTCGATGGCTGAAGGCGATCTGGTTTCCCTGAAGGATGCGACTGATTTCAGTGCCTGCCACGGAGGCAATGGCAATCGGTACGATATTGATGGCTTTCCATTCTCCCAGGATCACTTCTATTGAAAAAACCATACCCGCGATGGGAGCATTGAAAATGGAAGATATTGCACCTGCGGCGCCGCAGCCCACAAGGGTTACCCGCTGCCGGTCGTTTAAAGAAAAGAATTGTGCAATATTAGACCCGATAGCTGCGCCGCTGATGACCACCGGGGCCTCAGGGCCTGCCGAGCCGCCGCTGCCGATGGTCAGGCAACTGGATATCAGCCTGGAAAAGCTTGTGCGGAGGCGAAGCAGACCTCCGTAGCGGGAGACACTGTAGATGACCTCCGGAACGCCGTGACCCGCCCCTTCTTTTAAGATTTTATTCAGGAAAAGTGATGAAAGGGCCGCTCCGATAGCCGGCAGCAGAAATGCCCACCAGTAGTGGCGAAGGGAGTGAAGCCACTCGAACATAGCGATCAGAGACCGGTTCAGCACCACGGCGGCCACACCGCTGCAGATCCCGACAATAACAGCCATGAGAATGAGCAAAAGACGGTCATCTATACGGAAAAGTTTCCAGCTTGCAGGATAGCGCCATTGTTTTAAAATGGGCATATAATGAGCACCTAATACCTAATGAAGAAATAGTCAGCTAAATTCTTTCCGCTATACGGAGTAAACCGCCAATTTTTCAATGCGCCGGTTGATTACGACCAGATTAATTTGTTCCGGCCCTATCTAGCTGTTTTTCGAATTCAATTATTTTTAAAAAGAAATCATCCGAACCCGGAGAAGTTCTTAGAAATTCCACAAATGAATCGTCGCGAACACAGAACGCCAGCCTTGAAAGAAGATAGAGATGATCTTTTACTGTTGGGCACAAAAGGATGAACATAACAAAGACCGGCTTGTCGTCTATCGCAGCAAAATCAATCGGTTTTTCAAGAAAACACGTGGTGATGACCGGGTTGTAGTTTTCGTCCGATACGGGTCTGTGAGGGTGTGGGATCGCTACCCCTTTTCCGATGCCGGTTGATGTCAGGTTTTCTCTTTCAAGCAACCGTTCATACAGTTTTTCTTTTTTATTTTCGGACAGAACAGGGATCACATTTACAGCGGCTTTAAGGGCTTTTGTGACATCATCTCCCTTTATACCGTGGAAGACACCGCCACGTTTCATGGCGGAGAAAAGATTTTCAATTTTCAACGCCTGTTGTTTATCTACAGTTTTTTGGGGCGGTGAGAAGGTTAGCTGATGCGCCACAGCCCATTTTTTCAGAATATCCTCGTTGAATACATAATCACTGCCGCTTTTGTGAATCGGTATTCTACCCTGGCGTATCCAGCGTCTTACCGTGCTCATTGGAAGACAGAGGCTCTGGGCAATTTCATGAATAGTAAGTTTCATAGGGTAGATATATGAAAAATTAGGTAAAAATCAAAGTATTACCTAAATTGAGCGATTTTTTACTATATCCGCACCAATCTCTTGCGCATCAAGGATTCGCGAAAATCCTCGACATATCCATGGGTATGCACCCCAAGGGCATTTCCTGCGGGGCACCTGTGGTTTTCGCAAACCTGTATGCATCAAGATCTCGGCACATCTCTTCGCAATAAATCGCTCAACTTAGGTATTATTAAATACATCGAATCATTGAACAAATCAAGAATTTTCTATGGATCCGTATTTGTTGTGAATTCTCCGGTATCATCAGAGGGAGGCAAGAATCTCTTGGCAAGGACGATTCAAAACATGCGCTATTGTAGCTGCCTTGTTTGTGACCCGCGCAACGAGGGATAGGATTTTCTATGGTGTTAAGAAGATAAATTTTTAAAAAATCAGACTTTTTCCGATATCGTCAAAGAAGGTTTTCAAAAAAGTCGTTTCCCTTGTCATCAACAATGATAAACGCCGGAAAGTCCTTGACAGTGATCCTGAAGATGGCTTCCATACCCAATTCCGGATATTCAAGGGTTTCAACATTTGTGATGCATTCTTTCCCGAGACGGGCCGCCGGTCCGCCGATGGAGCCGAGATAGAATCCGCGATATTTCTCACAGGCATCCGTCACCGCTCTGGATCGGTTGCCTTTGGCCAGCATGACCATGGAACCGCCATGCTGCTGGAAAAGGGGAACATAGGGATCCATGCGTCCTGCTGTCGTCGGGCCAAATGACCCTGAAGGGTATCCTTCGGGTGTTTTTGCAGGCCCTGCATAGTATATGATGTGATCTTTAAAATATTGAGGGAGGCCTTCACCGCTGTCCAGACGCTCTTTAAGCTTTGCGTGGGCGATATCCCGGGCCACGACGATTTTGCCGGTCAGCATCAGACGGGTCGCCACGGGATATCGGGTTAAAACCTCCCGGATTTCATCCATGGGTCGATCCAGTTCAATGCGGACGACATCTTCATCAGACCATTCGGGTTCATGCAGAAACTGTGCGGGGTTTGTTTCAAGCCTCTCTAAGAATATGCCGTCTCCGGTTATTTTGGCCTTGATGTTTCGATCGGCGCTGCAGCTCACCCCAAGACCGACCGGGCACGATGCACCGTGTCTCGGAAGGCGAATAACCCTGATGTCATGGCAGAAGTATTTCCCTCCGAACTGGGCTCCGATACCCATTTCTTGTGACAGTTTGAGCAGTTTTTCTTCGAGGTCTCTGTCTCTGAATGCCTGCCCCTGTTCGTTGCCCGTTAGCGGGAGATTGTCCAGATAGCCGGCGGTGGCCATTTTGACTGTTTTCAGATTTGTTTCAGCAGATGTGCCGCCAACGACAAAGGCGAGATGATACGGCGGGCAAGCTGCTGTGCCCAGGGTTTTCATTTTGCTTCCCATGAACTCGATTAGAGTTTCGGGATTCAGGACGGCCTTGGTTTCCTGGTACAGAAACGTCTTGTTGGCGGACCCTCCGCCCTTGGCAATAAACAGGAACTCGTAAGCATCTCCTGTTGTGGCATACAGATCGATCTGGGCGGGCAGGTTGCACCGGGTGTTTTTCTCATCATAGAAGGTCAGGGGCGCCAATTGGGAATAGCGGAGATTGTTTTTTGTGTAGGCATTAAAAATGCCCTTGGCCAGCGCCGCTTCGTCGGGTGACCCGGTCCATACCTGTTGCCCTTTTTTGCCGATAACGATGGCGGTTCCGGTATCCTGGCATGAGGGAAAGATCCCTTCCGCTGAAATGACGGCGTTTTTTAACATCTCAAAGGCCACATACCTGTCATTTTCGGATGCTTCGGGATCATCCAGGATCTTTTTAAGCTGTTTAAGGTGTGCGGTCCTGAACAGATGGGAAACATCTCTAAAGGCTGTTTCGGCGACCCGCGCCAATGCTTCAGGTTCAATTTTGGTAATCTGCCTGCCGGCAAAAGTATCGATGGAAACATGGTCCTCGGTGAGCAGGCGGTACTCGGTCGTGTCATCCCCCAGGGGAAAGGGGTTCTGGTATTTAAACTCGGTCAAAAGAACCTCCCGGTTAATTTCCATTCAGAAATGGACCTTTTCCCGATGATCGGCGTTCTCCGCGGGTTCCCATCTGCGGCGTACTCAAGTGTGCGCCTCAACGAAAACCCTTGTGCCTGCCCCGTGAAATGCGAAGCCTATTTAACTGGGGCGGCC
>JBHPCZ010000125.1:0-9474 GCA_042573625.1 Thermodesulfobacteriota bacterium | reverse complement strand
CTGCCTGATCCGCCCATTTGATGCGTTATCAGGGGCTTGCGGTAGCATACTACAGCAGCGCCCCTGAGTGCCTTGCAAATGAACGCATCAGGCGCGTGAAATATCCGGGTTAGCCCTAATCACAGCAATTTTCTTTATGTCAATAACATTACCCTTTTGAGGGGGCTTATCCAAAGCCAGGATTCTTTAAGTGTTTCTCTCGAACCGCTCGGCTGAGCTCGCCGCAAGCCCTTGAACCCTCGACTCCTGAATCCTTAGGATCACTCCAACTCTTTTGGAGGTGATCCGATTTTTTTACTATTGCTCTGCTGTCTCTTCAGCCTGTTTGAAGATGCTGATGGCCACATCAGGGCAAATCAAACAGCATGTGGTACAGTGGACACAATCTTCAGGGCGCGCCTGATGCGCCGGGAAATACCCCATCGCGTTGACCTCTTCGGAGAGCTCCAGAACGGTTTTCGGGCAAACAATGACGCACAACCCGCATCCCTTGCACCTTTCTTTGTCGATGATGTGTTTATATTTCATGTCATTGAACTCCTTATAGATTGAGACCTTTGTAAAACGCCCTCTTTCGCCCAATTTCAGTGTCAGTCTCAAATTTTAATCCTCGAAATACTATATGTATTCCTGTGGTTAAAATTTTCATCTTCCTTGAACTTGAACGAAATTGAACATTTTTCAAAGGTCTCAGATATATCTAAATCACTTTTTTTTTTCTCGACCGCTATTAAATTAAAGCTGCCTCCTTTGGGTCCGTAAAGATTCAAGGGATAAATATATCCTTATCTGGTTTTTGGAAAGAAAAATCAGGTAAAAGTATCGTTTCGGCCCGAGAAAAATGTATTATTCACACTATTAAGCTAAAACGCAACTCAATCAATATAAGTCATGTTAGCGTTAATCAGAATCCTCCTCTCAAGGATTCTGATTAAAAAACTCTGTGACTCTGTGAACTCTGTGAGAGATTAATATAAGATCCTTTCAGGATAGATACCAAGCCACCTTTTTAGGAGTGGTCATTGACTTTCCAAAATGCTAAATATTTTCCCCCAATTTACTAGCTTTTTTCCACGGCGGAACAAGCTGCCTTTCTATGGGTAAAACAGCGCAGGAAAAACGATCCCTATCGATCAAAGGCAGCAGGCTTGATTCTGCTGTAATAAATTCGATCGGCAGTCCGCTTTTTTCAGACAGTTCCTTAACGAAATCGTATCCCTGATATATATTCTCCGACGTGGTTTCATCGATCAGGTTCGCGTTGCCGATAATGCCGGTGACCGTCAATTTTGAAGCGCCTTCAATCTGCTCGCGCATCTTCAGGCATCCTGAAATTGTGTCGGTAAATGGCCGAAGCGGGTTCACCACCTGCAACATACTAACATGTGCATTCTTAAAGGAATCGGCAAGGGTTGCCAGTACAGTGGCGCCCGCGTCATCCCCCCCGACGTCGAACAGTGTCAGTTCGTTCGGCTGACGGATCATGCCTGAAATAACCGGGCTCAAGATGGGGAGGTCGGCCTGCAGATACTGTTCAGGAGGCAGAACAACCTCGATTCCCATTTCAATAAGCGCTTTTCTTGCTTCTCGTGTTCGAAAATAGGGATTCACCAGATCAAGATCGGCGATGCTGACATCCAAACCGGCCTTTTTCCGGTTCACGGCAAGATTGATGGAGACTTCCGTCTTTCCGCTGCCGTAATTTCCGACAATTACAACGATTCCCTTTAAATTTTCCATTTAAACTCAAATAATAAAATGGCAGCGCCATTTTATTCAACTTGTTGAATAAAAAAACAAAACAAGCTTTTAGTTTTATTTTCTATTCGTGTCAAGGTATTTCGGATGGAAAATCACTTGGACAAACTGTAGAAACATAAAAATTGAATTTAGGGAAAGATAAAAGAAATTGGCCTGGATACGGCAAATAAATTAATTGTTTATAATTTTTCCGGCCATTTTCTGGCCGCATGCAGAACCCTAATGATATGTATTTCATCGGCTACGACACGGTAGGGGACGATATAAGGTGTTCCGATTACAATCATCTCTCGAGTACCCGGCACACGGCCGGCTCTTCCCATCGCCGGATGATCGGAAAGCATTTGGGTTGTTTCCCAAATTTTCACGGCTACTTTATTGGCAGCCTTCGGGTTGTCATTTGCGATATATGCCATTAGTTCATCTATGTCGGCAAGAGCCAGGCGTAGCCATCTAATCTTCCTCGACATCTACCCCCCATTTTGTAAAAGTCGATTTTACCTCGTCATTTGGTGCAAAATTTCCTGCATCGGCCTGAACGATTCCCTCTTTGATTGCATCTATTTGCCACGCTTGTTCCTTAACATATGCCCGCACAGCTTCAGAAACGAGAAAAGATTTAGAGCGAGCCGTGGTCTTAGCAAGCAGTTCCAATTTTTCCTTTGTTTCCGGATCTAACCGGGTAGTTACTGTTGTATTTCCCATAAATGCCTCCAGTAATATTTTGTTTCGATTGTATACATTTAAAACAAGTTAATATTAAATTGGATGGAAATCAAGAAAAAAAACGTTTAAAAGTTACGGTCCACTCGGTGTCAAGGTATTTAGATTACCAGGTAGAAGTCACCGTCTACAGCGGACAGTTTCGAGCTTCATACCGTCGCCCTGCTCAATTGAAGTAATAAAATTTGTCACATTCCCATATGAATCTATTCCCCTTGACTTTCAGGTGTTTGTTTATCTATAATCTTCTCTCTCAGGGTATAATTGTTAATATAATTAAATTATTATGAGGCACTGCGGTTTGTAGTCGAGGAGGCGGAGCTTTGCCTGTCGTTTATGCTTTTCAAATCCCTGAAGGCATTGTTTTTGGCAATGTTCGGGCTAACCTAAAAGGTGATAAGACATGAATATTCAAAACGAAAATAATAATACAGAGCGTCAAACAAATATCCAGGCGGATCATTTAGATGATGAAATAAATCTTTTAGATCTGTTTCAAGTTATTTTGAACCGCAAAAAAATGATTGTAGGCATCACGGCCGTTGCCATTATTATATCTGTTGTGGTGAGTCTGTTGCTGCCAGAGATGTTTACAGCAACAGCACGCATCCTTCCGCCTCAGGAATCAAAGTCAGGCATATCAGGCTTGCTCTCTGATGCAGGCGGTATGCTTGGGGGATTGGCCGGCGGTTTTTTAGGAAGTCAAACCAGTTCCGAACTCTATGTGGGCATTCTGGAAAGCCGGACCATTGCCGATGCAGTTATCAACAAATTCAATCTTAAAGAACTTTACGATATGGAATACTTGGCCGATGTTTATAAAAAGCTTGCCGATCGGACGGAAATCAGTGTTTCCAGACAAGACCAGATCGTCAGCGTATCGGTTGAGGACCGTGATCCTCAGCGTGCGGCGGACATGGCCAACCTTTATATCCAGGCGCTGGATCACATTAATAGGACTGTAAAAATTACCGAAGGCTACCGAAAAAGGGTCTTTTTAGAAACCCGTCTCAGTCAGGTACACCAGGATCTGGTAAAGGCAGAGGTAGAGCTTAAGGAATTCCAGGAAAAGTATAAATTGGTCTCCTTAGACGAGCAAGCCAGGGTCGCCATTGAAGGTGCGGCCAGGATAAAAGGGGAAATTATTTCAGCCAAAACCGAACTTGAAGTCATGAAGCAGTTTGGTACTGAGAGGCAGATCGAGGCGATCATGCTTAAAGCAAAGATTGCCGAGCTTCAAAACCAGCTTGCCAAAATTGAAGGCAGTACTTCAATCAAAGGCGCCAAGGGTGGTAATATCACGGTGAAAAAGGATTCGGATTTTTACATCCCCTTCAACGAATTGCCGGAACTGGGCATGCAGCTGGTCCGATTCATAAGAGAGGCCAAAATACAGGAAAAGATTTTCGAATTGGTGACCAGCCAGTATGAACTGGCCAAGGTTGAAGAGGCCAAAGATATCGATACCATTCAGGTGCTGGACAAGGCGGTTCCTCCGGATAAAAAATCGAGCCCCAAACGATCCCTCATCGTAATTCTATCTACTTTTCTTGCATTCTTTTTTGCCGTATTTATGGCTTTTTTTCTGGAATTCATGGATCGAATCAAAACCGAAGATGAAGAAAGATATCAGCAGCTTAGACAAGGACTGAAATTCTGGAAATAGAGCTGGGCTGGATAGGTGCGGAAAGCTTTTCAGGTGTTATCCGTTATCTGTTGAATGTTAGTAACTGCTTAGGTTCAGGGTTCGCGGTTCGCGGTTCAAGGAAAATAAAACAAATACTAACACAGGTTCCACGGAGTTGACAAAACCCTGAATTCGTAATAATTTATGTGCAATAGACATGGTTGTTAGAGGGGATGCATATATGAGACGCCAAAACATATTAAAGATTCTTGCCGAACATCGGAGCGAAATCAATACACGATTTGACGTTGCATCGTTATCACTTTTTGGCTCCGTAGCCTGTGATGAAGCTGCTGCAGAAAGCGATGTTGATATTTTAGTTACCTTTGCGAAAACCCCTGGGATATTTGGTTTCCTTGAGTTGAAAGAATACCTGGAAAACCTCTTACAATGTTCCGTTGATCTCGTTACCAAGAACGCTCTTAAGAAACAGTTTCGCGAACAGATTATTCAAGAGGCTGTGCATGCCGTCTAGAAGCTGGAAGTTCCGAATTGATGACATTATTGAAGCGATTGACAAGATTGAGCGCTACACCCGCGGCGTCGATTTTGATGAATGGCAACAAGATGAAAAAACTATTGATGCTGTTATTCGCAATATTGAGGTAATTGGTGAAGCCTCATCCCACTTGCCCGAAGAAATACAAGAGCAATACGAAGATGTTCCTTGGCGCATGATGAAGGGGATACGTAATATTGTAGCCCATGAATACTTTGGCATTGACCTTGAAATTGTCTGGAAAACTGTAAAGGAAGACTTGCCTATTCTAAGAAAACGTTTGCTGTAAATGTTTTAATCTTATGCGCACTTTAAAACTTTCAAGAGTAGTAAAATAAAATTTTTTATCGCATCCCGGATATCCCACATTTGCATTTTTAAAAAATAAATGTTATTTAGGTTTTATGGAACAGAATGAAATTACAGAAGAAATTGAAAATATTACGGACCAGATCATCCGTAAGTATAATCCATTGAAAATCATACTGTTCGGTTCGGCCGCAAGGGAAGAATACGATAAAGTCAATGACTTGGATTTTCTGATCATAAAAGAGGATGTCCCTGTGCACGGCCTTGCCAGAATGCGCGAACTGGATGAACTGGTCGACCGAAATATCGCTTCGGATATGCTCGTTTACCGTCCGGATGAATTTGAAGAACGCATCAAACTGGGTGATCCGTTTATTAAAACCATTCTTAGAGAGGGTCGAATTCTTTATGGTTGATCCGAAAGTAATCAGCGAATGGTTAAAGAAGGCGGATGAAGATTTCGAATTTGCCGTATCGGTCATAGAAGAAAGCACTTTCTACGCTCAAATCTGTTTTCATTTTCATCAAGCTGCTGAAAAGTACCTCAAATCGGCGATAGTCAGTTGGGATCTGGAGTTTAAGAAAATTCATGATCTGCCTGTACTTTTGAAATCTTGCTTGGGAAAAGAACCTGACTTGCAAACTCTTCTAAATGACTGCAAGCTTCTGAACCGATTTTATCTTGATACACGCTACCCTGTGCATTGGCCGACACAGTATACCAAGGAAGAGGCCTTTAAGGCAAAGACGGCTGCACAGCATGTCCGTGATGTGATAAAGAATGCACTTAAGCCGCTTCTTTCTTCCTGATCTAAATCATATAAGACCAAACTCTGTTGTCAAGGCACCCTCAATGATACCCTTACAAAAGTTGCTATGTGGAACCGAATCTTAAAAATATTCTTATCGAGAAGTTAAAGGCCCGAATATAAAGCAAGTTTTTTCTCAACTAATTGCCAAGAATCAAGAGCAAGAAAATAGATACTTTTCGGGATTCATCAAAAACAATATGAAATATAGGGATGTCCTTTTTTAAAGCGACCTATACGCGCTACATAAAATCGTTTTTACGACCTTAATTACCGGTTTTTGAATCCAGTAACCGTGAACCCTGAACCGTGAACCTGATTTTTTGAAAAAAAAATAGGAGAACAAAATGAGAATCGAGGATATGACAACAGAAGAATTTAAGGCCCTCATCGGCGAGGCTGTTGAGGAAAAGCTTAAAACTCTTCTTTTCGATCCGGATCATGGCCGTGAACTGAAAGAGGAGATAGAACTCAGGTTGCAGGCTTCTTAGGATTCTAAAGAGAGATTTTCGCTTGAAGATGTCAAGGGTAAACTGGGGCATATCTAATGTATTCAGTTAATTTCAGCTCTCATGCACTCGATAATATTTCCAAATTGGACAAGGCTGTTTCCGGTCGAATCCTTAATAAAATCGAATGGCTTTCAACTCATTTTGATGCCATTATACCGCAACCCTTAAAAGGAAAGTTTCATGGTATTTACAAGCTTATCGTGGAGACTGGCGAGTGCTCTACACTTTCAGTACAACTGATAGGACAATTACCATCCACCTGGTAGGACATAGATAAAGATATATATAAATCCTAAGTCATTCACTATATAATTATCCTTTTTTTACACTCTCCGCAGAGGGCGGGGTGCAGATTCGAACGATATATAAAATCGTTTTGACGATTTTATGGTGTAAGAAATCATCAATTTGAGTGTCTATTAAAATAACAGCACCCGAATTGAGCGAGACAATAGAAGTAGGTGTTACGGGGTATCCGTTAATATGCGGAGCTGGAGGCAGAAAAGGCAGAAAATAGCTTGGGAATCCAGAGAATCCTGCCTGCCCCATTAAATTTTTATCCAGCTTGCCCTGTGAAACCAGTATTTTCTTTTGTTTAACCGGGGTGAAACCATGTGTTTTTTTTGTTTCACCGGGAACGTAGGACCATTTAGCCGGGGTGGATCCTGTCTAAATAAAGCAATATAAAAAAATATTGATATTATAAGAAAATTATGGCTAAAGTATCCGTATGAGAATCAATAATAGATTACATATTTCCTTTAGGGTGTTCTTAATCTTCTTTTTGGGGATATTAATTTCCGCTAGTTTTAACACGCTCCCCTGTTGGGGATCTGAAAAAGCCTTAGAACCTGCTGTTATTTCATTAGATGTTAAAAATATGCCCCTGAAAAAGGTCTGTGATCAAATACTGAATGCGACCGGTTATGAAATTATTTTCAATAAAAAATGGATAAATGAACCGATCACAATAAAATTGAATAACGTAGCCCTAACTGAAGGCTTGAAAAGAATCATTCAAAAACTCGGTATTAAAAATCACGCTATTGTAGCTGAAGAAGTGAATCATACATTACAGATATACACCTTTGACGGTCAGCTCTTAGCCCAAGTCCGCCAAGATTATAGCATCCGGGGGGTACAAAATAATGGGGGCAATATTGATCCGGATGAAATGATAGTAACCCCGCCGTCAGTATCTGGACAGGGGTTGACCCGTGGAGAGCTGGAAGCGTTGCTGGAGGCAAATAAAAGCAGGACGCTCTCAGAAGATGACATAATAACCCCGCTGTCGGCATCTGGAAAGGGGTTGACCCGTGGCGAGCTGAAAGCTTTAATAGAATCAAATAAACAAAAGACGCTCTCTAAGGATGACATAGTAACCCCGCCGTCAGCATCTGGACGAGGGTTGACCCGTGCTGAGCTGGAAGCTTTGATGGAGGCAGATAGACAGAGGGGAATCTCTGCAGATGAGATCGTAACGCCATCAGCACCTGGAAGCCCGGGGTTGAACCGTGGTGAGTTAGTAGCTTTACTGGAGGCAAATAGGCAGAGACAGCAGAACCTCTCCAAAGATACGGTGATAACCCCACCAACGACGAACGGGGGGCGCGGATTGACACTCGGCGAGTTAGAAGCTATTAAAGAGACGAGTAAGCAGAAAGCTCTCTCCAAAGATACGGTAATAACCCCACCGACGACGAACGGGGGAGCACGGATTGACTTTTGGTGAGTTGCTTTGTAGAATTCAAAAGAAAACCGATGCTCCTAAATAGTAAAAATTGGTGGACTTCAAGAGGAATCAGAAATATTAGAATTTTAAAAAAAACGAAACTACAGGGAAAAATTGTAATTAAAGGAGGAGAAAAATGAAAAAAATTTTCTTAATAACTGCAGTAGTATTATTTGTATTTTCTCTTTTCACAGCAAATGCAATTGCAGAATTAAAATGGCACACTGCTACAGTGGATAAAGCAGGCTCTGGTGGTAAAAATTACTACATGATGATTACAGACGCGCAGTCAGAAACTCCTACATGGGGCCCTATGTGGTTTATATTTGTTTCCGATGACGTTAAAGCAAACCTTGCAACCGCTTTGACAGCAGCAAGCTCAGGTGCGAAGGTCTGGGCCTATGTTGACCCTACACTGGGTCATTGGAGTGCCTGTCTTGGCTTAGTTATTTGTGATGACGATTGCCCGCAGCCAGAATGAACATAAAATTTGTCAAGTAGTAAATAACAAATTTGCATAAAATTAATTACTGCGTAAAATATTACTTATATTCCGCAAACCATTATGAATAAAGGATTTGTTGTATTGAGGTAGTCCGTTGCAGCTCATTTTTATAGCGCCTTGATCCGTTTAACCTGTGAGAGTTTCTAAAAGCTCAGTGGAATACCGGTATTATGATTTAGTTATTTTTATCGAAGAGAATGCTAAAATTATAGCAATTTACTCTTTAAGAAAGTAAACTACTTGATAACCAATTTTTATTTCAGTATAGAAAAATGGTAATTTGATGTGATTTCAACTAAATGAATGCTAAAAGGTATTTTTCATTTGGGTAATAGAGTTTCGATTACATTTGGGACAACTATATTGAGTTGAATCAGCAAACTCTAAATTCGATTCTATTTTCTCATCCTATAACATCCTTCCTGGGTGGTTCTTCTTAGAAAGAATGCCCCATAAAGATAATAAAATATAATTTAAAATCAGATAAATAGGCCGCTTGTTTTTTGAAATTTTAATACTGATTTAAAACGTAATAGAAGCAGCTTGAAGACAAAAGGCTTGTTTCATGAGCTTTTAGATAGGTTGTGCAGAACTCTCCAACAGACTTCCCACCCATTTGTATAGATGGCTTAAGCCTCTTTTTCAATGAGCAAACTCAGAGCTTAAATCTGTCTCTCAGGCTGGCCGAACAATAGTGTCGATAACCCTTGTTAATCCAGTCCAAACTTTTCTGAATAGAAGCCATCTCAAAAAAACCGAAGTAGTATTTTGGCGCAACCCCCAAGTAGAACCATACCGAGGAAATTTTCTGCATGGTATTCATATCGAACAACCAAACGCCTGAAGTTTTGAAGCCAGGCAAAGAGCCGTTCGACTTTCCATCGACGCCTATAGCGTCTGAGTTTGCGGCCATCTTGGGTGCGTGGTTTCTTCCTGC
>JBHPCZ010000124.1:0-9775 GCA_042573625.1 Thermodesulfobacteriota bacterium | reverse complement strand
TGTTTCTCTGCAAACAGGCGCGGTCGAATGTATTCGAAAAAAACTCCCCGGCCGGATTTGACGTTGACAGGGGCTTTTTGCTTGAGCTTGACCCGCTATATCATGCGGTCCTTCATGCCGGCAGGCAAGCGTTTTCCGGCTGCAACACCGCATCGTTGAACCGTGAGCGCATCGGAACCGTTCTTGCCGCCATCGCACTGCCCACCGATTCCTCCTCTTTCATCACCAGAGAGATTCTCGGCAAATCCTTTGAAGAAAGACTCTTCGGCGATTCCGAGCAGTTTGAACACAAAGTTAAACATAAGCCGCTGACGCGAAATCAATGTCTGGCTGCCAGAGTGACGAGCCTTCCTGCATCTATTCTCGCCAGAGGGCTTGGACTCAACGGCGGGGCCTTTACGCTGGATGCTGCATGTGCATCTTCCCTTTATGCGGTCAAACTTGCCTGTGACGAGCTTTGTTTCAACCGTGCGGATGCCATGCTGGCCGGTGGTGTGTCAAGACCCGAATCCCTCTATACCCAAGTCGGCTTCAGTCAGCTTCGGGCCTTATCACCGTCCGGTCGATGCGCCCCTTTTGATGAAAGTGCGGACGGACTCGTGGTTGGAGAAGGCGCCGGTATCCTGGTGTTAAAGCGCCTGGAAGATGCCCTGCGTGACGGGGATCATATCTATGCGTTGATAAAAGGGATCGGACTTTCCAATGACATGAGAGGCAACCTTTTGGCACCGGAGAGCAAGGGGCAGGTTCGTGCCATGCGCGGGGCCTATGAATCTGCCGGTTGCAATCCCCGTGACATCGATTTGATTGAATGCCACGGGACCGGAACACCTGTTGGAGATTTAACGGAAATAAACAGCCTGCGACAACTCTGGGGCGACAACGGCTGGTCTGCGGGACAGTGTGCCATCGGATCTGTCAAGTCAATGATCGGCCACCTTCTCACCGGCGCTGGCGCTGCCGGAATGATCAAAACGCTTCTGGCAATGGAAAACCAAACGCTTCCGCCATCGCTTCACTTCAAACAGGCTTCGGAAGGAAGCCCGCTTCACAACAGCCCGTTTCGTGTCCAGACCCGTGCAGAAAAATGGATAAGAAAAGGGGATCGTCCCTTTCGCGCTGCTGTGAGCGGGTTTGGGTTCGGTGGAATAAACGCCCATGTGGTTTTTGAAGAAAAGATGCCTGAGGTCGATAAAAATCAACCCCGGGCCGCCGCCGGCCGGCAATCATCAACTGTCCATTCTCAGTCGCCACCCCCCCAACCCCCGGTTGCGATTATCGGCATGGATACCGCATTCGGATCTTTAAAGAGTTTGAAGGAATTTCAGGAGACCGTTCTCAATGGCGGCACCAACATCGGAATTCGGCCAAAATACCGGTGGAAAGGAAGCGATGAGATTGCCAAACGGCATCTCAATGGCCCGCTTTTTTACGGCGGATATATGGATCAAGTTTCACTCGACGTTGAAACGTTTCATATACCTCCCAACGAGATCCCGGATATTCTCCCCCAGCAGCTCCTGATGTTGAAAGTCTCTGCCAATGCCATGAAGGATGCAGGCCTTGCGCTGAGACATGAGCGACCGCGTATGGGGGTTATCATCGGAATGGAATTCGATTTTGAGGCAACCAACTTTCATTTACGGTGGAATTTAAAAAATTCTGTACGGGACTGGAGGAAAAGAAACCGGTTTGATCTTGATGAGGATGAAACAACCCTCTGGCTGGAATCGTTAAGGGATGCATGCGGTCCGCCCCTCACCGCTACCCGAACCGTCGGTGCGCTGGGCGGAATCGTCGCAAGCAGAATCGCCAGAGAATTCCAATTTGGCGGTCCGAGTTTCGGGGTCTCGAGTGAATCGGCGTCAGGACTGAGAGCGCTTGATATCGGTGTTAGACTTCTTCAAAAAAACGAAATCGACACGATTCTCGTTGGCGCGGTCGATCTCTTCGGCGATGTTAGAAGTGTAATTACTTCAAACCAAACCAGGCAATTTACAAAAGCGCGGGAAATTCGCCCCTTTGACTTATCCGCTGACGGTTCCCTGCCGGGCGAAGGGGCTGCTGCATTGGTTCTAAAACGGCTTGACCGGGCCATCGAGGACAATGACAGGGTATACGCGATTATAAAAGGGATCGGATGTGCTGGCGGCAAGGGAATTGATATCGATTCTCCATCAAAAGCGGATTATATACTCTCTTTAAAGCGATCCTTTAAAGAAGCCGGCATCTCGCCCGATTCCATAAGTTTTATTGAAACACACGGCAGCGGCAACCCCGTGGAAGACCGAGTGGAATCTGAGGCGCTTCAGGCGTTTTTTGCCCGGCGCAGAACACCGTGTGCCATCGGCTCCTCAAAACCGAACATTGGACACACCGGCGCTGCTGCCGGTCTCGCATCATTGATAAAGACCAGCCTCTGTCTGTACCAGGAAATCATTCCCCCGCTGCGAAACTTTGTCCAACCGGCCAGTCAAGCCTGGGAAAGCAGCTTGTTTCATGCACCTGTTTTGCCGCAATACTGGTTAAGGGACAGAAAAGAGGGGCCGCGCAGAGCCTGTAGCAGCGCCATGACAACAGACGGAAACTGCATGCATGTCATCCTCGAGGCCTTTGAATATGAATCTTTCGAAAGTATTCCAATAAAGGTGATGCAGGAAAGAAAAAGGCCGTTGGGATTGGCATCCACCGGACTTTTTGCAATTGAAGGAAACAGCAAAGCCGAACTGATGGAAGGCCTTGACGCCCTTGCGCTTCATGTGAAGGAAAAAGAGTACCTTGCCTCGAAATCCCATTTTCCCAATATCGAAAAGGTTTCGTCCAATGACGGAAAAATTGAAATCGCGGCGCGAACCTGGCATTCCAATAACAGGCCGGATTCTGAAAAAAAACTGGCAATATCCATCGTTGCAGGCGATATTTCCCAGCTTGAAAAATCGATCACTGAGGCCCAAAGCGCGATTTCAACCGATACTCCAAAAAATATGAACGGCCCCCCGGGCGGCATCAGTTATTCACCGTCTCCTATGGGCCCTAGTGGGGACGTGGCATTTGTCTTTCCGGGTTCCGGGAACCATTACATTGGAATGGGAAGGCGAATCGGGGTACAGTGGCCGGATATTTTACGAAAGATGGATATTGAAACGCTCCACTTAATGACTCAGATAGTTCCCGACCGCTTTGTTCCTTGGAGATTATCATGGGGGCCCGGCTGGGAAAAACAAGCCCGTGAAACAATGATATCCGACCCGTTGAATATGATCTTCGGGCAGGTGTCATACGGTTCCCTGATCGCTCGCCTGGCGATGGATTTCGGCATAAAACCGTCGGCGTGTATCGGTTACAGTCTGGGTGAGTCCGCCGGGCTCTTTTCCCTTGGCGCGTGGGCGGACCGCGACGAAATGTTGAAACGGATGCGGAAGACCGACCTTTTTTCCACGCAGCTTGCCGGTCCCTGTATCGCAGCCCGAAATGCCTGGAATGTACCGGACGACGAAGACGTCGATTGGTGTGTGGCAGCAATCAATCGCCCGGCATCAGTGGTGCGGAAAATTGTCGACAACTGGCCCACGACCCGGCTCCTGATTGTCAATACACCGGATCAGTCGGTTATCGGTGGCCGGAAACACCATGTTCAAGCCGCCGTCGACGCACTTGGCTGCGAAGCGGTGTTTCTTGAAGGGGTTGTTACGGTTCATTGCGATGCCGCACGTCCAGTGGCAGATGCTTACAAAAATCTCCATATCTTTCCAACAGCACCGCCCAAAGGCATCCGGTTTTACAGCTGCGCATTGGGACGCGCCTATGATTTGACCAGCGAGAGCGCCGCGTCTTCAATTCTCGAGCAGGCGATTTCAGGGTTTGATTTTACCGCTGTAATCAATCAGGCATATCGAGACGGCGTCCGCGTTTTTCTGGAGATGGGACCGCATTCTTCCTGTACGGGAATGATCAGCAGCATTCTAAAAGACAAGCCGCACACGGCTGTTTCCGCATCCATTCGGGATGAAGATGAATATCTCACTATTTTAAAATTCCTGGGTGCCCTGATTGCCCAGCGAATACCGGTGAATCTGGACAACCTATACGGCATTGATGCATATCCTCTTAAAACCAAGGCAGACCCCGAGGGAAAATCAACAAAAAAAGTATCTCTTACCATTGGTGGGAAAGCACCCGATCCCACCCTGCCCTCTTTAGCAATTGGAAAACATAAACCAGATGACAGCGGACGGAAAAAGGAAGGTGTCAACATTCAGCATCCAGTATCCAGTAACCAGGGCCCGGCACTCGATGCCCAGTATTCTGAAATGATGAATACCATGGCGGAGAACATCGAAGCCACCGCCACTGCGCACAAAGCATTTCTCGATTTTTCAAATGAGTTAACCCAAAGTTTTGAGAAAACGTTCGCCCTGCAGGCAAAACTTCTCGAATCCATGATTTCTGATGAAGAAATAGATATTAAAATCCCGGTTCAACCTCACGAAACTACGGATCGAAGCGAACATCCTGAAACCCTTCGCCCTGCACCTTACACCTTGCCTGAACCTGCCTTCAGCCGTGAAATGTGCATGGAATTTGCCGTCGGCGCGGTTGAAAAAGTACTCGGCCCGGAGTTCGCCGTGGTCGACACCTACAAAGCAAGGGTCCGTCTTCCAGATGAACCGTTGATGCTTGTGGATCGAATCCTTTCGGTGGAGGGTGAAAAAGGTTCCCTGGGATCCGGCCGCCTGGTAACAGAGCACGACGTAATTGCCGGCGCGTGGTATCTGGATGGCGGACGCGCACCGGTGTGCATATCTGTTGAAGCCGGCCAGGCCGACCTGTTTCTGTGCGCCTACCTGGGTATCGACCTGGCTGTAAAAGGAGAAAGGACTTACCGGCTCCTGGATGCGGCGGTTGAATTTCACAGGGGCCTTCCGCAACCGGGTGATGTGATCCGTTACCATATTAATATTGACCATTTTACCCGCCAGGGAGATACTTTTCTTTTCTTTTTTAATTTTGAAGGCTATATCAATGAATCCCACCTGATCAGCATGACCAATGGTTGCGCCGGTTTCTTTACCGAAGAAGAGGTAAAAAATTCCGGCGGGATTATCTTAACCGAGGAAGACATCCGGCCCGCGGCAGGCAAAAAACCTTCCGATTGGATAGACCTTGTCCCTGTTTATGCCGAAAGTTTTGATGATGATGGGATAGACGCCCTGAGAAAAGGAAACCTGGCAGACTGTTTCGGCGAGCTTTTCGACAATATCGAACTGGCTGACTCGCTGAGACTTCCCGGCGGACGGATGAAGCTGATCGACAGGATTCTATCCATTGATCCTGAAGGCGGGCGATATGGACTGGGCATCATCCGTGCAGAAGCCGACATCCGGCCGGATGACTGGTTCCTGACCTGTCATTTCATGGATGACATGGTGATGCCGGGTACCCTCATGTACGAATGCTGCGCGCATACACTGCGAGTTTTTCTTCAGCGAACGGGATGGGTAACGGAAAATTCCGGCGTCTGCTATGAGCCGGTTGTCGGGGTTAAAAGCATACTCAAATGCCGGGGGCCGGTAACACCGGAGACCCAGCATGTTCATTACGAAATAGAGATAAAGGAAATCGGTTACACTCCCGAACCGTATGTCATTGCGGACGCGCTGATGTATGCCGACGGACACCGTATTGTATCGTTTAAAGACATGTCCATGAAAATGACCGGCATCACCCGCGAAGAGATAGAATCTCTCTGGAAAGAGAAAAAGGAAAGACGGCAGAGGACAGATGAGGACGATCAGAAAACAGAAGCAATCATCCGGCATCCAGCATCCGGCATCCGGGAACCAGCCATTTACGACCGTGACAGTATAGTGGCATTTGCCGTTGGCAATCCATCCGAAGCATTCGGTGAACCATACAAGGTGTTTGACAGTCAAAGGAAGATTGCCAGGCTTCCAGGCCCTCCGTATTCTTTTATGGACAGGGTGGTTTCCATTGAGCCGGAAGCATGGGTCTTGAAACCTGACGGATGGATCGAGGCTGAATACGATGTTCCTTTAGAAGGATGGTATTTTAAAGCAGACCGCTCCGGTTCCATGCCCTTTTGTGTATTGCTGGAAATTGCCCTGCAGCCGTGCGGATGGCTTGCCGCCTATCTGGGGTCCGCGCTTCGAAGCGAGAATGACCTTAAATTCAGAAATCTTGGTGGGAATGGGATTTTGAATTGCACCGTCATACCGGAAGCGAGCACACTGACAATGAAAGCCCGTATGACCAAAATATCCGAAGCTGCCGATATGATCATCGAACATTTTGATTTTCAGGTACTTCAAGGGGGTAAAGCCGTTTATTCAGGCGACACCTACTTCGGCTTTTTCTCCAAGGAAGCCCTGGCCCAGCAGGTCGGCATTCGGGGCGCTGACAGAGAGGCCTATCTCCCCACAGCAAATGAAGTTGAAACCGGCCGTTCACACATCTTTCAAAAACAATCGCCGCTCTCACCGGATGATCTTGAAGTCGATCCCTCCCCTTCTCTTGCCATGCCCTCCAACGCACTGCGCATGATCGACAGAATTGATATCTACGTTCCTAACGGCGGCCCTAAAGGCCTCGGCTTTATTCGCGGAATCAAAGAAGTTGACCCGGACGAATGGTTTTTCAAGGCCCACTTTTTTCAGGACCCAGTGTGCCCGGGTTCGCTGGGAATCGAATCGTTTCTGCAACTGATCAAGTTCGCGGCCCTTGATCGCTGGAAAAATCTTGCTGACAGCCACCGGTTCGAGTTAATAACCAAAAAACCGCACATCTGGTCCTATCGCGGCCAGGTAATACCGGAAAACAAAAAGATCGAGATTGACGCCGTGGTTACGGAAATTCAGGAAACGCCCTTTCCAATGATTCAGGCCAGCGGCTTTCTTAAAGTCGACGGACTATATATTTATGAAATGAAAGATTTTGGTTTTCGTTTGATACCAATCTAAAAATAAAATTAGACAGGATGAACAGGATGCTCGGGATTTTTTTATCACATTAATCCTGTTATCCTGTCAAAAAGAGATGTGAGATAATATTTCCATGTTGTATTCAAAAGTATATATTGATGCATTCGGTTACGAACTCGCCCCGAACGTGGTGACGTCCGATGATATCGAAGAGCGTCTCGAACCGCTGTATGAGGCGCTCCATTTTCAAAAAGGTCAACTGGAAGCTCTCACTGGTATAAATGAGCGCAGATTCTGGGACCCGGGTTACAAGATGTATGAAGGGGCGATCAAAGCCGGCCAAAAGGCCATCGACGCGTCATTGGTTTCCCCGGAAGACCTCGGCATGCTGATTTACGGCGGTGTTTGCAGGGACAATCTGGAACCGGCCACCGCCTGTGCCGTATCAAATGGCCTCGGTCTGGGTTCGGACACGCAGATTTACGATGTTTCCAATGCCTGCCTGGGCGTATTAAACGGAATGGTTCACGTGGCCAATGCCATAGAACTCGGCCAGATCAAGGCGGGCCTGGTGGTCTCTTGCGAATCCGCCCGCCAGATTGTCGATTCGACCATTGAAAGTCTCCTTGAAAACAGGGATATGGATGAGTTCAAAATGAAAATCGCAACCCTGACCGGCGGTTCGGGTGCCGTGGCCGTTCTGATGGTCGATGCATCCATCGCAGACAGGGGTCATCGCCTGCTCGGCGGTGCCATCCGCAGCGCAACCGCCCATCACAAACTGTGCCGGTGGGGGCCGGACACCGGCATACCGGCCAGCGGACCACACATTATGGAAACCGACTCCGTCGGGGTTCTGCAATACGGTGTTTCGCTCGGCATCGAAACATATAAAGCGTTCAAGGAAAAACTCTCGTGGCCGGACGATGCGCCGGACAAGGTCATCTGCCACCAGGTGGGCGACACCCATCAGCAAAAGATTCTGGCGTCGATCGGTATCTCTAAGGAAAAGGATTTTACGACATTTAAATATCTCGGCAACATCGGCACAGTATCGCTTCCCATTACGGCCGCCATCGCCTCGGAGCGAGAGTTTCTGGTCAAAAATGACCGGGTCGGGTTTTTCGGCATCGGCAGCGGCCTTAACTGTCTTATGCTGGGAGCAGAGTGGTAACGCATCGATTATTTATCAAATTGGCCACAGACACACACAGACACACAGATCTTTAAGCCGAGCGACGTACTCGGCTTAAATAAATCATCGCTTCGCGAATGGGCAATGTGGATATTAACGAATTAACATATTTGATTAATGGAGCTATCTTTGAAGTAAACCGTTGACTATAAGATGGGTTTGTTGATTAATTTTACATACCCAAAGGCTGAAATTAAACGGTACATTCTATAAATACCTAAGAGGCAGCATCTTTTTCTCTGCCATTGTCGGCAGAGAAAAAAGTCTGTGTCTGTCTGTGTGAGTCTGTGGCTAAAAATAAAGAAATAGACATTTCCGCTTTCCAGCACCTGTACCCCTTTACGTCCAACACCATGGACCTCAACGGTCTGAAATACCATTTTCTGGACGAAGGCATTGGTAATCCCATCGTGATGGTTCACGGAAACCCCACATGGTCGTTTTATTTCCGTGAACTCGTCAAAGGGTTGTCACCGAAATTCCGCACCATCGTGCCGGACCATATCGGATGCGGCCTGTCTGACAAACCCGGCATTGACCGATATGATTATCGATTGAAAAGCCGCGTGAACGACCTGGAAGCCCTTCTGGATTACCTTGAAATAAAGGAGAAGATTACACTCATTGTTCACGACTGGGGGGGAATGATCGGCATGGCCTATGCCGTGAAACACCCGAAACGGATCGCGCGGATTGTGATCATGAATACCGCGGCTTTTTTCCCGCCCAAAGGGAAATCCATACCTTTACGGCTCTGGCTCGTCAGAAATGTCACACCCCTGTCAACGATAGCGGTACTTGGGTTTAATCTCTTTGCTTATGGCGCACTCTTCATGGCAGCTAAAAAAACCCTTTCCAGAGATGTCAAGGCAGGCCTTGTCGCCCCATACAACAGCTGGAACAACCGTATCGCCACGCTCAAGTTCGTCCAGGACATTCCGGTCAGAAAAACCGATCCCAGCTACGACCTGGTAAAACAGGTGGATGAAAACCTGCACAAACTCAACTCTATTCCCATGCTCATCTGCTGGGGCAAACACGACTTTGTCTTTGACACCGACTATCTTGCCGAGTGGCAGCGCCGTTTCCCTAACGCATCGGTCCATCTGTTTTCAGATGCAGGCCACTATGTACTTGAAGATGTGTCTGGAGATATCTTGGTTCTGGTAAAAAACTTTTTAAGCTAAATAGTGCCTCGCCGCAAGCGACCGAATCTATAAAATGGGTACTAAATAGTTTCCTATTTAGAAAAGAGTTTTTTTCGGAAAAAGGGCCATTTCTGGATGGAAACTAACTATAAAATTGGTTTTTCATGGTAAAAGTCCCCCGTAAAAAGGATTCCATGAATTACCTTTACAATCTACATGCCAGGAGAGGCTTTTCAGGTTTCAATTCCTTGAGCCTCTATTTCATGAGAGTTTGTGAAGATCTCTCAAATGAACGGGGAATTTTCCAAGTAAGGTGAAAAATAAAAAAAGACCTAAAAGTTGAGCACCATGCACAAAATATAGTACAACTAAATGACAATCTTTAAGCTGAAGGTGTTGATGATATCACAACATCAGGTCGGTTGGATCGAAGTTGTGTTATATTGCGAGATTGTCGAAAAAGCAATTTTTGAGCACGCCGTCATTTATCGTTT
>JBHPCZ010000123.1:0-9789 GCA_042573625.1 Thermodesulfobacteriota bacterium | reverse complement strand
TTTCTGTTCGGACTGGCCGGGCAGCACCCTGAAAGGGCCTGGCAGGCCTATCTGATCAACTTCCTGTTATGGTCGGCCATTGCCCAGGGCGGACTCCTTTTCTCCGCAATTATGCACACGGTAAAAGCCCGGTGGAGCGGTCCTTTGTCAAACCTCGCCGAATCTTTTACCGCGTTTTTTCCCATTTCTTTCGTTCTCTTTCTGCTTCTTTTTCTGGGCAAAAACCATATTTTCCCCTGGCTGCACCAGGATCTGCACGGCAAAGAGATCTGGTTGAACCTGCCGTTTCTTTTTGCCCGGGATTTTATCGGACTTCTTGTCCTCTACGGATTGGGATTTGTTTATGTTTATCATGCCCTGTGGCTGAAACTGGACCGTTCCATATCCCATGGTAAAATCCGGTCGTTTTTATATACACGATGGGATCGAAGTATTCCTGATGCGCAAACCTGCCGCGACCGGATGACGGTTTTCGGCATTCTGTATATGCTGGCCTTTGCAATCATCCTGTCTCTGGTCGGCTATGATCTCGTAATGAGCGCGGATCCCCACTGGTATTCCACCCTGTTCGGGGCGTATACGTTCGTAAAGGCATTCTATGTCGGTCTGGGAGGCCTGATTATTCTGGCATCAATCCTGCACCTGAATCCGGAGATTGAATTTCACTTGAAGCCGTCACAGTTTCACGACATCGGCAAACTCTTTTTTGCCTTCTGCCTGGTGTGGGCGGATTTTTTCTACTGCCAGCTTGTCGTCATCTGGTACGGAAACATTTCCGAAGAGACCGCCTACGTCATTGAACGAACAATAATCCCTCCCTGGAGTGCCCTGGCCTGGTTTGTTTTTATCGTCTGTTTTATCATTCCGTTTATCATTCTGCTGAGCAAGAAGGTCAAAACAAAACCGCAGTTCATGAGTGTGCTTTGCGCCATTGTTATCATGGGAATCTGGCTGGAGCACCTCCTGCTTCTGGGCCCGGCGCTCAATCATCATGCGACCTCTCTGCCGCTGGGTCTTACCGACGGCCTGATTTTCCTGGGCTTTTTTGGTTTAATTGCTCTGGCCGTAAAGTTTTTCCTGAACCTGTTTCCCGAACTCGTCCGTGTTGCGGAACCGGAGGTGCGCTAATGGAAATTTTGATCGCCTCCATCGCGCTGTTGACGGTTTTAATACTGGCCATCCTCATCGGCACGGGCGGTCATCCGATGGTGTTTATCACCTCTTTTGGTGAGACCGTTTCGTCTTTATCAAAAAACAGGATGCCGCTGTTCTGGAGCGGACTCTGTGTCCTTCTGGTTCTTGGTTTTCTCTATTTTTTTTACATATCACCGGCAACACGAATCGGTCCGGAACAGCCGATACCGTTCAGCCATCGTGTCCACGCGGGCGTTAAAGCGATTCAGTGCGAGTTCTGCCATCCCTATGCAGGGCGGTCGATTCACCCGGGGTTGCCGCCGGTTGAAAAATGCCTGTATTGTCACAAATACATTATTGCCAATCACCCGTGGATTAAAAAGGAACATGAATATTATAACACCCGAACCCCTACACCATGGAAAAAAGCGTTCTATCTTCCGGAACATGTTCTGTTCAACCACGAGCGGCATATCAAAAAAGAAATTAAATGCCAGGAATGCCACGGACAGATTGAAACCATGGATCGACTCCGGGGAAAGCGATTTGAAATGGGGTTCTGCCTCGAATGTCACAAACTTAAAAAAGCCAACTTGGGGTGCTGGCTGGCATGCCATAATTAGGCAGGTGCCAGGGATCTGTATTCAGAGGTCAGCGAAGAATAAATTTTGTACAACAAAAAATGAATAGGGAGAAGAATTGACCAGCATACAATCACCGTCATCGCAAAAATATACGACCGCAAAAGGCTTTTGTATCACATCAGCCGTATGGATGGTTGTCGCGACGTTTATGGGGCTCCTCGGCGCCACTCAACTCATGGCACCCGACCTGACCGAAAACATCGGCTGGCTCGTATTCGGGAGAATTCGACCCATCCATGTAAATCTGGTCCTTTTCGGTTTTGTAACTCCCGGGCTTCTCTCCTCGGCGTTCTATTATGTGCCGAGACTGCTTCGGACCGAGCTCTACAGCGAAAAACTGGGGGTAGTCACCGTCCTGGCGTGGAACTTTACCCTGGTCACCGTCGTTGCGAGCCTGGCCATGGGATATTCTCAGGGGCGGGAATATGCCGAAATGATCTGGCCCATTGACATGCTGATTGTTGTGGCGTTTACGCTGGTATTTATCAATCTGATCATGACCGTTGCCCGGCGAAAGGAACCGATCCTTTATGTCTCTGTCTGGTACGTGTGCGCAGGTATTGTCCTGACGGCCGTTACGTTCAGCCTCGGCAACGTCATCTGGAAACCCACCAGCGGATCTTTGGTCGGTATTCCGGACGCAATACTCCTCTGGTTTTACGGTCATAATGTTTTCGGTCTTCTCCTGACTCCCCTGTCCGCCGGCGTGGCCTATTATGTCATCCCGAAGGCTTGCAGAGCACCGCTTTACAGCCATACGCTTTCTCTGTTCGGCTTCTGGTCTTTGCTGGTGGTCTACACCCATATCGGAACCCATCATCTGCTGCAGGTGCCGGTCCCCACCTGGCTCAAGGTCATCTCCATCGTGGACAGCGTGGCAATGGTCATCCCGGTCATGGCATTTCTGATTAACATCTGGTACACGGCCAAGGGGAAACTGGGGGAGATTCATGCCGATATCGGCGCAAAGTTTGTCTTTACCGGAACGATCATGTACTTTTTTGTCAGCATACAGGGTTCGATGATGGCGCTCCCCGATGTGCAGCGGGTAACCCATTTCAACAACTGGGTCATCGCCCATGCCCATGTCGGCGTTTTAGGGTTCGCCGGGATGATTGCCCTCGGCGGGATTTACTATCTCCTTCCCCGAATGACCGGCAAGCCGCTGTACAGCCGATTTCTGGCGGATTTCCAGTACTGGATGATTTTAATCGGTGTGGTGGGATTTACCGTGGTGCTGACCATCGCGGGCCTCATCCAGGGAAACGCCTGGCTCAACGGCGAAACCGTCTACCGGGTACTTCCTGAAATTCATATGTACTACATCGCCCGGGCGTCTATAGGGCTGATGATTTTCAGTTCGGCGATTGTAGGGCTGTACAACATTTTGAGATCGATGTTTTTTAATCCCGGAGAAATTTCATGAACATGACGCCAAAAGCGATTGTTGTCGGCAGCCTTCTGATACTGGGAGTCATTGTGTTTGTGGTGGTGTTCATACCTTACGCCACACGCATCGAAGCGCCATCCGAAATCTTCCGTGACCGAACGACCCGGGAAGCGGACGGCAGGGCGATCTATATTGCCAACGGCTGCGTGTACTGCCACAGTCAATCCATCCGGTCCATCGACTGGGGATTGGGTGCTGAAAGAATCGCCCAGGCAGGAGACTATGTTAAGGACACACCGATTCTGCTGGGTTCGGAACGCACCGGACCCGATCTTTCACAGGAAGGGGGAGAGCATCCGGACGACTGGCATATGTCCCATTTTGTCAATCCCCGTTACACGCGCCCTCTTTCCATTATGCCGGCCTTTGCTTTTCTGGGCACGGAGGACATCGACCGTTTGACAACGTACGTTCAGAGTCTGGGATTTAAACAAGCGGACATTCGGATGGAAAGGCAGCGCTACTGGAAAAAAGAAGCTGCCAAGGCCTACGAAAACGGCCCGGTGGCCAATGTAAAATGGCTTCACGGCCACGTGCCTGAAGGCTGGCGAAATCTGCCCAATCCTTATCCGACCACAGACGCGGGACTGGCCAGGGGCCATAAAATTTATCAGGATTTTTGTCTCGGTTGCCACGGTTCCATCGGTGACGGGATGGGTCCGGCACAGCCGTATATTTATCCACCACCCTTGAATTTCACCATTTTAAAAGACAGGGGTATTTCCGGTGGAATTCTGTATTACCAGATTATGAACGGTATCACCGGAACGGCCATGCCCTATTTCAAGCGTGACCTGGAGTCGGAAAAGATCTGGGATGTGGGCAATTACGTGGCGGTCTATTTCATCAATCAGACCGACGCCAATATGGAACCCAGGGGGATTGATGCAGCGTATGAACCGTAATTTTGTTGAACAGACAAATGGTCAAATGGTTAAATTGTCAAATAGAAAATGGGTAAAATCATTTTTAATCATTTAACCCATCAACGAGTCAACTATTCAACCAATTAACGAAAATGTATTTCCCGTATTTCATAACATACATGCTCCTGGGCTTTGCCATCAGTCTCGTGGTCTTCTTCTGGGCCCTTAAAAACGGGCAGTTTAAGGATCAGCAGCGGGCCAGATTTTTGCCCCTGGAAGAAGAGTCAGATATGCCCGACACCCGGATTTCCACGTTCAACCGCTATGAAGCCCACGCCCTCCTGTTCCTGGCGATTGCCGGGTTGGCGGCCAGCGCGGCAGTGCTGATCTTTGCGCTGCTAAACGGAAAGTATTTTTAAGAGGAAAACCGCATGCGACATTTTGATCTGCTGAATTTTCAACATATCATGCTGTATGTTTTTCCAACCCTGATTTTTATGATTATTTTCGGGTTGGCGCTCGGTTACAGCCATCTCCGAAGCAAAGATGCGGAAGAGCGAAAGAGAAAAGTTGTACACCGCTTTCCCGATGGGATTGAAGGCAGGGACGCACCATTTCCGCTTGCCATGCTTTTGATCATTGCCGGAACCCTCCTCTGGGTATTCTTTTATATCCTGGGAACAGGTTTGCTGGGGGTTAAGATTTAAAATGGAACATTCAAACGCAAAAGAATCCACTTTGATCACCTGGATTATCATCGCGCTGCTTCTGGCCTGGATACTGGGCAAGGGATTTTTCTCCTTTTTTATCGTGGGGGATATGGGACAGCCCACCTGGAACTACCGCCCGATAAAAGACGTTCCCGGAGAATCACCCTATGCAATTTACAAAGTGCTGCCCTATCCTCAACACGTAAAAGGCGCCAAGGGGGAATAGATGAAACGGATTTCAATCCTGGTTTTGGTGATTGCAATCATACTCACGGCGGCCTACACGGCGATAACCCTTTATGACGAGAATCTAAAAGTGGGCCGCATGTGGGAAACCCCTGCTGTCCGGCCGCACGAACAGACACTCCTTGTCATGAAATCAGGGGTTATACCGATTGACGGCGGTGAAATCCTTTATAAAAACACCAGGGGTGAAGATCTGAAATCCCCTTTTGAAAGCGATGATTCTGAAGTTGTCGAATCTGGAAAGTCTTTATACTTGACATACTGTGCCCAGTGCCATGGAAACCATTTTGACGGCAACGGGACCGTAGGCCAGAGCTTTCATCCTCTACCTGCGGATTTAAGAGATAAAAAGGTTCAAATACTGCCGGAAGGGGTTTTATTCAAATCGATCAGTTACGGCGTCCCCGGCGGCAGGCAACCCCCTCTGGCGACCACCATTGATGTTTCGGACCGCTGGCAAATCATCGCTTTTTTGAAATCCCTGTCCCCCAGAAATTAAGATGCGTATTGATTTTGGATCCTGTGATCTCTGTGGCCTCCCCGTTGGTGACGGAACCTATACGTCCGCTTTAATGGGAAGAACTTTTCGTTTTTGCTGCATGGGATGCAAACAGGTCTTTCACATGCTTGCGGAAGCATCCGATTCCGGAGATCCCGCCCGATTCAAAGATACCGAACTTTTCAAAAAATGTCAGGATATGGGGATTGTCCCCGGACCTGCTGCCCCGAATCGACTCCGGGATGACCCATTTGAACCGGCTACGGACCCACTTTCCGATAAAGATCGCAGTAAACTGAGCCTGAATCTGGTCGTCACCGACATGTGGTGCCCGGCCTGCGCCTGGGTCATTGAAGAAGTATTAAAAAAGCGTCCGGGAATATTGACTGCCGGCTGCAATTTTTCTACGGACAGACTCCGTTGTGAATACGATCCTGTTCTGTCGTCTCCGGATCAAATCATCGGTGCCGTCAACACTCTTGGCTACAGGGCTTTCATTCCCGGAGATCAGCTCGAATCCAAAGAAAAAAGGAAAGCGTTTATCCGCTTCGCGATTTCCGCATTTCTCACCGCCAACGTAATGATGCTCTCCTTCTCCCTTTACTCGGGGTTTTTTACTCAGCTTACCCCCGACGCTGTCCATAAGATTTCCCTGCCCATTTTTATAATGGCCGGCATCGTCCTTTTCTATGGCGGATTCACAATTTATCAGAGAGCCTGGGCCGGGCTGTTTTCCGCTGCTTTCGGTATGGAAACCTTAATCACTGTCGGTGCTTTCAGCGCCTATCTCTACAGTACCTTTAACCTTTTCTCCGGAAGCATTCATCTTTATTATGACACCGCAACAATGCTGATCACTTTGACCCTGCTGGGCAAAACCATCGAAAGAAAAGCCAAAGCTTCGGTGCAGGAGGACCTGGGCTATTTTTTCTCTCTCAAACCGACCAAGGTCAAGCGATGCAGCGAAGAATTTCCAAACGGCCGTTATGTTTCCGCTGAAAACCTTCGGCAGGGCGATCTCTTCATGATTGAAGAGAGTGAAATTATCCCCGCAGACGGATTGGTTTTGGAGGGTTCGGGTTCTATCGATGAATCGTCCCTCACGGGAGAGGCCCGACCCGTTAATAAAACAATCGGCGAACGGGTCCGGAGCGGAACCCGGATTCTGAGCGGAACGTTCAAGGTCAGGGCCGAAGATGTTGGAGAAGCTTCCACTCTGGGGCAGATGATCAAGATCATGGAAAACGCCCTGGAACAAAAAACACCTCTGGAAGGAAAAACAGACCGGATCCTCCGCTGGTTTGTTCCGTTAGTCCTGACACTTTCCTTTGCAACCGGACTGACCTGCCTCTTTTTAGATTTTTCCTTTGAAACAGCCTTGATTCGGTCCGTCACAGTGATGGTTATCGCCTGTCCGTGCGCTCTGGGTATCGCCATTCCCATCGCACGGGTTGCGGGTATTTCTCTGGCCGGAAAGAAAGGCATTCTTGTCCGGGATTTTTCGGCGTTTGAACAGGCAATCAAAACTAACGCCGTGGTTTTCGATAAAACCGGCACGCTGACGAGCGGAAACTGGAAATTATTGGAAATTTCTGTCGAAAAATCATTTACCAAAGAACAGATCCTCCAGCTCGCTGTTGCCCTTGAACAACATTCAGATCATTTTATCGCCACGGAAATCGTAAAGCACAGCCGGGCGAACGTTTTGGCGCCGCCTTCGCTGGATAATGTGCGTTATTATCAAAACGGTGTTTCCGGTATATTTGAAGAAGACGAAGTTAAAATAGGGTCCAAAGATTTTATCGCCAAGGATTTGGAAGAACATTCCTTTACCGCAGATGCCGATGACGGGGATGGGGTGTTGCAATCAACGGTCTATATGAGTTATGGCGACCGGCTCTGCGCCAGGTTTATTTTTGGAGATGTGCTCAAAGAAGGCGCGCTCAAAACCGTTGAGAAATTGTGGGACATGGGTTACAGTATTTCACTTGTTTCCGGGGACAATGATAAAATAACGCGAGCCATCGGGAATTTGCTGGGTATTCCGGACGCCCTCGGCGGGAAGCTGCCTCAAGACAAAGCCTTTTTTATTCGTGATCTGCAAAAGCACGGAAAACGGGTCGTCATGGTGGGCGACGGTGTCAATGACGCTCCCGCCCTTATTCAGGCGGACCTGGCCATCGCCGTACACTCCGGCAGCCATCTGGGAAAAGAGGCGGCGGATATCACGCTGATGCAGGGAAACCCTGAGCAAATTCTGGTTTATCTGGATCTGGCCAAACAGGTGAACAATAAGATTCAGCAGAACCTTATATTTTCCTTATTATACAACACCCTTGGCATACCGATTGCCATGAGTGGTCTGTTAACACCGCTGGTTGCCGTATGCGCCATGCTGCTGAGCAGCTTGAGCGTCACCGGAAATACGCTGCTGCTGATACGAAAATATGCCTCTGCTGATCCGGATCGGAAATGACTTGGAGTAATGCTTAGAGGTTTTTAGACATGACAAATTCCGAAAAATTCAAATCCCGGCCGCTACTTTTAATGACCGCCGGAGCCAAGGGTGCCGTGGCGTCTACGATAGCCGTCGCCGTTTCCGCCATGCGAAAAGCCCCCGAAGCTATTTTGCCCAGCCTTATCACTCGCAACAGTTTCCCTTATCTGGGTCCGCCCCAGGCCATGTACGTGGCAGGCTGGGATACTCAAACCGCGGAACTGACCCGTTGCATTAATAATCACGGGGTTTTGCCTGAAAACCTCTGGGAACCGCACCGGACGGAGATAGAGGATATTGTCATCAACCAAGCACCGTCTTTGGATCAAAGTCTCTTGGATCAGATTGAACACCTGATGAAAGATATCCGGACATTCAGGGATAAGCATCCCAATGCCCGCCCGGTCCTGATTAACCTTCTGCCGGCCAATGTTCAGATGAATCTCGATCGTTATGAAAATCTGCCCCATCTCCTTTCCGAAAGAGGACCGATGGCTTTTCCGGATTTGGCTTATGCCCTGGCGGCCATTCGTTCCGGAGTACCGGTTGTGAACTTCACTCCCAACCATTTTGAAGTTCCGGTGATTGTCCGGGAAGCTGCTAAACAGAACGTTCCCATCGCCGGCTACGACGGGAAAACCGGTCAGACCTATCTCAAGGTCGTTCTGGCCTCGGCCTTGAAAGCCCGAAGCTTTTATGTAGATGGATGGTACAGTCTCAATATTTTGGGCAACACCGACGGGAAAAACCTCATGGATCCGGATAGGTCCGCAGGGAAAGTGGCCAACAAAACCGATCTTCTGGATGATATTCTGGGTTACCCGGTCGGCCGGCAATACAACGCCCCTTCGCACAAGGTCCGTATCGATTATTATCCGCCCCGCGGTGACGCCAAGGAAGCCTGGGACGTTATCGATTTTCAGGGGATGTTCGGCCTTCCCATGAGTATCCGCTTGAATTTTCAGGGTCGTGATTCGATTTTAGCCACCCCGATGGTTCTTGATCTGGCCCGCTGGATGGTGGTTCTTAAAATGACGGGCCGATCCGGGGCAATTCCTGAATTGGCATTTTATTTTAAAAAGCCTCTGGGTGAAAATCCGCCCTTGAGCTTTCAAGATCAGTTGTATCGTCTTCGGGAACTCGAAGCGGAATGCGACCAAAAGATTTCTCGATCAAGGAGTGAGGAGTGATTTTCGGCTACAGCACCAATGCTTTTGTCAAGTATTCACTTTTTGAGTCTTTGGAAAAAATTGCTCAACTCGGCTTCCGGGGCGTGGAGATCATGGCTGACAGACCCCATCTCTATCCGCCCGACTTTGAAACATCGGATGTGGCCCGTATTAACGAGACACTTAAAAAACATAACCTGAAAGTAACCAACCTGAACAGTTTTACCCTTTTCGCCGTCGGTGACACCTACCTCCCTTCCTGGATCGAACCTGAAGAAGATAGACGCAAAATCCGCATCCAACACACGCTTGAATGTCTTAAAATGGCAGACGAGCTGGGGTGCAGCAACATATCCGTTCCTCCCGGCGGTCCTCTGAACGGCATGTCAAGGGATGCTGCCATGTCTCTGTTCCATCAGGGACTGGATGCGGTCATTCCTCTGGCGGAAGAACTGGGGGTAAATATTTTGGTGGAACCTGAACCGGGTCTGATGATGGAAAATACGGCGGAATTCAAATCCTTTATCAGAGATGTGCAATCAGCGTCCGTGGGAATAAACTTTGACATCGGCCA
>JBHPCZ010000122.1:0-10053 GCA_042573625.1 Thermodesulfobacteriota bacterium | reverse complement strand
AATGGAGGCTGTGGGCACACTGGCGGGTGGCATTGCTCACGACTTCAACAATTTGCTCATGGGTATCCAGGGGAATGTTTCTCTAATGTCCATCGGTGTCGACACCAGCCATCCGCACATTGAAAGAATAAAAAGTATTGAACAACATGTCCAGAAAGGTGCAGGGCTTACAAAACATCTTTTGGGTTTTGCGAGAGGGGATAAATACCAAGTAAAACCCACGGATTTGAATGATTTGGTCGAAAAGAGTTCCGAGATGTTTGCCCGAACCAAAAAAGAGATAACAATCCAGAGAAAATTCGAAAAAGACATCTGGACGGTGGAAGTCGATCCAACACAGATCGATCAGGTTCTGCTGAATCTTTATGTTAACGCCTGGCAGGCGATGCCGGGAAAGGGAACGCTGTTTCTTGAAACACAAAACATTATCCTTGATGAAAATCGTGTCCAGCCCTATCAATTGACGCCGGGACGGTATGTAAAAATATCTGTTGCCGACACCGGTATCGGCATGTCCAAAAAACTTCAGGAAAGAATATTCGAGCCGTTTTTTACAACCAAAGGGATAGGCAAGGGGACCGGTTTGGGATTGGCTTCCGCCTATGGGATTGTCAAGAATCATGACGGCATTGTCGATGTTTACAGTGAAATCGGTGAAGGGACGACATTTAACATCTATCTGCCGTCGTCTGAAAAGAGCATCGTAAAAGAGGATGTGTTCGACAGAAAAATCTTAAAAGGAACAGAAACAATACTTCTTGTAGATGATGAAGAGAGCATCGTTGATATCGGCAGGCAAATCATTGAAAGTCTGGGCTATGAAGTATTGATATCCAGGGGAGGGGTTGAAGCCATAGACGTTTTCAGAAAGGATTTTGGCAAGATCGATATGGTTGTTTTAGATATGATTATGCCGGATATGGGCGGAGGGGATACCTATGACATGTTGAAGAAGATCGACCCGGAAGCCAAAGTTCTCCTTTCAAGCGGATACAGTGTTGACGGCCAGGCGAGCCAAATTTTATCTCGCGGTTGTGACGGATTTATTCAGAAGCCGTTTAATTTGGAAGAGCTGTCACATAAATTAAGGGATGTATTGGATAACAAAAAAAATATGCAAATTAATCAACGCAGTTATGGCCGACCTGTAATCTGAATGAACATGATGATCTGCCTATATCCACAGGTTGCAGATTGAGCGTTAAACTGATCAGGTGGATACTCTCTCCCGCCGAAACATTTAACCATCGACACTGTCGAAGACGAACAGCGAGAAATATGAAACCCACAAGAACCCATTGCGAGGTTTGAAAATGCTCTGAAATTCGTTGGGGGGCGGGAAGCGAGAGATGAAAATATTTGCAGTTCGAGATTCTCTGTGTTATTCATATCCTAGTTCATAAAACCTTCTTAAAATATCGTAAAATTGTTCCTGCACTGGCCGACCTGTTCGGAAAGCGGACCCTTCTATCCTACTTTGATGCTGCATACCACGGCGCTTCCATGAAGGCACCCGGCATCCTTTACAGGGCCTTTTTTGAGAAGAAGTCGGTCTGTTTATCAACCCTTTGAAATTTCGAAACCAGTTTGACAAGTTAATATCAGGTGCTTCAGCATGGTTGATCAAAAGACAGACTATGAAGAATTCTTTCAAATTTTGACCGAAATGTATGAACAAAAAATTCCTTTTAACAGAGTACTGGGATTGCGTGTAGAATCTTTGAAATTAGAAAAAGTCAAAATGAAGTTCGAGATGAAAGAAAAATTTATTGGAAATTATATTCAAGGGATTCTACACGGAGGTGTGATTTCCTCTGTTCTGGACGCAACGGGTGGAATTACCGCAACCATCGGCACCCTTCAGAAAATGGCGGGTTGTCCGATAGAAGAGATGAAAAATGGAATAACAAAAGTGGGTACTATTGATTTGCGTGTAGACTACCTGAGACCGGGCCGCGGGGATTATTTTATTTCAACAGGATCGATCATGCGGGCCGGCAGAAAGGTCTCTGTAACACGAATGGAATTGCATAATGATCAGGACGTGCTCATTGCCGTGGGCACAGGAACCTATATCGTTGGATGAATGAATGGAAATAACCGAGGGACAATTCAGAAAATTCAGTCGGCTGGTACATGATCAGTGCGGGATCAATTTGCATGACGGGAAGAAACAGCTGCTTCAAGCCCGACTTGCCAAAAGGCTCCGTAGAACAGGGATCGGTTCCGCAAAAGAGTATCTAAAAGTGCTGGAAAGTGACAGCCATGAACTGATTCATTTTCTGGACGCCATATCAACAAATCACACCTTCTTTTTTAGAGAAAGTCATCATTTCGACTGTTTGCAGGAAGCGCACCAGAAGATATGGTGTGCCGCATCTTCGAGCGGCGAGGAACCCTATTCAATTGCCATTGATTGCCTGGAGAAAGGATTCAGACCTAAAATCCTCGCAACAGACATATCCACCAGTGTTTTGCGAATTGGCGAGACGGGCGTTTACCCGGCTGAAAGGGCCAGAAATGTAGCACCCCATATATTAAGGAAATATTTCCGAAAGGGAACCGGGAAATGGGATGGATATGTTCGGGTGAAAGACGAGTTAAAAAGAATGGTGACATTTAAAAGATATAACCTGGTGTCTGGCCCTCTTTTTAGCCAGGAGTTTGATGTTATTTTTTGCAGGAATGTTTTGATATACTTTGATAACAATACGAAAACAGAAGTGGCAAACAAACTGCATAACACATTGAAATCGGGTGGTTACTTTGTTATCGGCGGTGCCGAAAGTTTAAATACCATTAAACATGAGTACAAGTATGTTAAACCGAGCGTTTATATGAAGACGGGCAGATTTAAATGAATGAGAGATTAACAGATCGCAGTGACACTCTTTTTCCCCGGTCATTTAATCTCTTTTATTCTGAATCTGCCTGCCGGATGGTGAATTTTTTCTTATAAAGGTTTGCGTATGCCAGAAGAAAAGCGGCGATTTGCTCGAGTTTCTTTCAGCGTCAAGGCGGAATTGACAGCCAATAACGTTTTATACACTGCTGAAGAAATAACGAACCTCAGTGTCGGTGGATGCCTTTTGCCCATTGAAGCAGAGTTGGAGTCGGAAACAGAATGCCGTTTGGAGATTTTGTTGAGCGGAACAGCCACGGAATTTTCCATTCAGGTTGAAGGAAAGATCGTCCGATGTAAATCCGGGACCATGGCTATTCGATTCACCAGGATTGAACCCGACAGCCTTTTTCATCTTCAGAACATTATTCGTTACAATTACCCGGATACGGATAAGGTTGAACATGAACTCGGGAAGCATCCCGGCTTGATATAGACTCAACCCCTACGCTAAATCTTAATTATGAAAAAAGGCCTTTTTCACGTCTATGGCCTGGGACAGTGCTGCTTAGACTACATCGGAAAGGTGGACGCCTATCCGTCGCCGGATACAAAATGCGAGTTTTCAGGCATGGTTGTTCAGGGCGGAGGACCTGTGGCAACGGCCCTGGTTGCCCTTGCAAGATGGGGCGTGTCATGTGCGTTTGCCGGCATTCTGGGAGATGATCTTTTTGGTCCCACCATCAGGGCATCACTGGATGACGAGGGGATCGATACCAAAGGCATTCTGGTCAGGAAAGGTTTTGATTCCCAGTTTGCCTTTGTTGTTGCTGAGCCCGGGTCCGGGATGCGGACCATTTTCTGGAAAAGACCCTCAGGTCTCCCTCCGGACCCTGAAGAGTTAGACTTTCGCATCATTCGCAATGCCCGGGTATTTCACACGGACGGGATTTTTACTGAGGCCTCTCTTGCCGGATGCAGGGCGGCTCGGAAGGCGGGCGTACGGGTCGTTGTGGATGCGGGCTCCCTTCGCGAGGGCATGCTGGATATCGCCCGGGTGAGCGATTATTTTCTGGCCTCTGAAACATTTGCAAGAAACCTTGTCGGTGGGGACAACCCGCTGGCAGCCTGTTTCAAACTGGCGGAACTGGGTCCCCGTGTTGTGGTTGTGACCTTGGGATCAAAGGGGTACATCGCGCTGGACATGGGCAGAATCATTGAGCGGCCCGCCTATCCGGTGGAAGCAGTGGACACCACGGGTTGCGGTGATGTGTTTCACGCGGGCTTTATTTACGGTTTGCTCGAGGATTGGAGTATTGACAAATGCCTCGATTTTGCCGCATGGGCTGCCGCTAGGGTCAGCCTCAAGCTCGGGGGCCGCGCCGGAATCCCATTGTTTTCCGAGTGGGATCAGATCGACACTGTTGCTTAATTTTTGAGAGATAAAAGGAATTCGGCTGAAGGGTCTCTGTTATTGGGCATGAAGGTTTTTACAATGCCGATTAGTAGGTGCCCACAGGTGTAAGCCCGTGGGTCTCTGCTTGGTATGAAGTCAATACGTTGAGAATGTTTCAGGTTTTAATAAACAATTCTTAACGCCCTCCTATAAAAAAAATCTCTCTATAAGCAACGATTATCCGTTTGATATCTGAAATGGGTTTATAAATTAGGCAATTGGGTTGACACCATACTGCATTTCGGGCGCTAATCGATCTCTATGGCACATGCCATGGAAACGCCGCCGCCGCCGCACAGGGTGGCAAGTCCGAGACTCTTTTCTCTTTTTCTCATTGCATGGATCAAGGTTACCATGATTCGTGCTCCGGTTGCACCAACAGGATGTCCCAGTCCGATTCCGGATCCATTGACGTTGGTAATTTCCCTGTTGAGTCCAAGTTCTTTTTCGCACCCGATATATTGGGCGGCAAAGGCTTCGTTGATTTCGACCAGTTCAAAATCCTTGATGTTGAGCCTGCTCTTCTTGAGCAGATTGTTGACGGCAGGAACAGGGGAGAGACCCATAACCGACGGATGGCAGCCGCCGCTGGCGACGGCTTTGATTCTTGCCAGCGGATCAATATTGAGCGCCCTGGCTTTTTCGGCCGACATAATGATCATGCCCGCAGACCCGTCATTGATACCGCTTGAATTGCCTGCAGTCACCGTACCGATTTTTGGCACAAAAGCAGGCGGAAGCTGCTCAAGTTGTTCGAGGGTCAGGCCCGGTCTGAAATGTTCATCTTTGTCAAAGATCAGCGGCGGTTTCTTTCTTCTCGATATTTCCAAGGGCACGATTTCATCCTTAAAGGAACCGTCATTCGTCGCTCTTTCCGCCTGATTATTGCTCCTCAGCGCAACGGCGTCCATCTCTTTACGGCTGATGTTCAGATGTTGCGCCACAAATTCCGCGGTATGCCCCATGATGTAAGGTTTCCCCTTGAAAAGACTTAAAGGGGGCTCATTCTCATTTACCGGCCCGTCTTCCGGGTGCGGTATAACATGGGACCCACAGTGAAGCGCGCGGATGATCCAGTCGATTAAAACCTGATCCTGGAGGCGGTAGCCCCAACGGGCGCCCGGGACAATATACGGGGCGCCGGACATGTGTTCAACACCACCGGCAAGAATGATGTCCGCCATGCCGGCCTGAATCATCGCCATCCCGGATATGACAGCCTCCATCCCGGAGATACACACCCGGTTGACGGTAACTGCCGGAATTGTATCCGGTATTCCGGCCAACAGGGCTCCGATACGGGCGACATTCATGGTGTCGGCGGGCTCCATGCAGCACCCGTAGCGGACGTCATCGATGAGCGCCGGATCGATTTCAGCTCTCTTGACGGCTTCTTTCATGGTAACACTGGCAAGGGTTGCGGCATGAGTGTCGCGAAGAGATTCACCGAATGCCCCGATGGCTGTCCGGCATGCGGAAACAATGACGACATCTTTCATAATTTACTCCTTGTTCGAGTTTAATTTGATAATTCCCTGTAGCTTGCTGCAGGGTCAGGGTTGCAACCGGTTTGTTCAGTTTGGCTTCAAACCAACGCCTTCGTCCAAATCCATATCTGATTTAGAGAACGATAACAAAAGCAATACACATTTAATAAATTCGCAGTCAAGATGTAAATGATCTGTAGTATATCATTGAAATTTGGATATGTTAGTATTTATGGGTCACTTCCAAAAAAGTTGGAGTGATCCTAAGTATTCAAGGATTCGAGTGAAATGCGTAGAAATTATAAAGAGTTAAAAGTATGGCAGAAAGACAACTGCAGACGACTTGAGATCATTATATGTTGCCCATTGTTCTATTCGTGAATTGGAGACCCAGCTCCTCCTTTCAGGTGATTTAAATTATTTAAATAAAGAAAATTTAACGGCTCTCAAGGATGATACACAGGAAGTTGAAAGGATGCTCAAAGCGCTAAGTCGTTGGAGAACAAACGCTTGAACCCTTGACCCCTTGAATCCTCGAACCCTCTTCTCCAATTAATTGGAGAAGGATCGTATTTATTTAGTTGCGCGTCATCGAACATAAATTTATCAATTCCGACAGGAACTGCTGTTTCGCAAACCCGGCAAGCAGGATGCGATGGCCCCTCATTATGACGGGTGAAAATATAAAGATATTAAGCCGGTTAGAATCAGGAAAAATGTTTTGCTCTTGATAAAATTGCATTTTTTCTTTAAATGGTTCTGTATGGGGTATGTCTTTGATTTTAATGATGCCGTTGAATACGAAAAGTGGTTTAAGAACCCGCGCAACCGGTTTGTCTCTGATCTTGAAAACCAACTGATGCTCGATATGCTCAAGCCGTCACGGGGAGAGCGTGTGCTCGACATCGGTTGCGGAACAGGGGCAAGCCTTCTGCCATTCTTAGACCGAGGGCTTCAGGTGACAGGACTTGATCCATCGCCGTATATGCTTGATATTGCCTATAGAAATGTAGGAGATCGCGTGGATTTTCACCGCGGTTTTGCTGAAGATCTCCCTTTTGAAGACAACTCCTTTAACTATGCATGCATGACGACGACGTTGGAATTTGTCGAAGATACAAAAAAGGCGATAGAGGAGGCGGGCAGGGTTGCAAAAGACAAAATATTTTTGGGCGTTCTCAACCGGTATGCCATCAAAGGGATCCAGCGTCGTGTCAGGGGGGTTTTTACCCAGACCATATACAATCGCGCACATTTTTTCAGTATATGGGAACTCAAACGGATTATTCGGTCCCTTTTGGGAGATGTCCCCGTTACCTGGCGGACTGTTTGCCAGATTCCGGTGGCACCCGGAAAGATTGCCAACAGGATAGAGCAGTCCACTCTATTGCAAAAATGCCCTTTCGGTGCTTTTGCGGGCATGGTCATCATCCTTGTTCCCCGTTTCCGGACCAAACCCCTTACCGTGACATATAAACCCAAGCACACAACCGGTGCGGTGGCAGGATAGGAAAGCTCAAGGTTCGCTGTGTTTTCAATGTCGAATGTCGGATATCCAATACCGAATATAGAAGGAAAACAGCGTGTTCACCTTCGGGTTGAATTTTCCGTGAAATCTGACGGCATCATTTTGCGAGACCGAAAAGACTTCGTCATTCGACATTCCTTGCTGGATATTGGATATTCGGTAGCTGTAAATTGGCGACTTTTTTGAAGGTCGGGGAGATGCCCTCATCCTGGGGGGCCTCCTGAAGCCTTCCGCTATCCAGGAGGAGAGCTCACTCACTTCACATTCAATTGGTTGAGCAATTTTTTCCCTAAAAAAATACCAATTTTACAACCAAGGACCTGATTGTGGAAGCCTACCTCTATGAATCCTTGAAGGATAATAAGGTCAAATGCAGCCTCTGTAACCACCGCTGCGTAATAAAAGACGGCCGTCGCGGGATATGCGGCGTTCGGGAAAATCAGGGCGGGACATTGAAAACCATGGTTTACGGCAGGGTTGTTGCCCGGAACATCGATCCGATTGAAAAAAAACCACTCTATCATTTTCTGCCGGGCAGCCTTTCTTACTCTATCGCAACAGTGGGCTGTAATTTCAAATGCCTGTTTTGCCAGAACGCAGATATTGCGCAGATGCCCTCAGACCGCAAGGGGATGATCGCGGGCGATCTCTTCTCGCCGCAAGATGTTGTCACAGAGGCTTTAAAAGGTGATTGTGACAGCATATCGTACACCTATACAGAGCCCACGGTCTTCTTTGAATTTGCCTATGATACCGCCAAGATCGCCCATGAAAAAGGGATTAAAAACATATTTGTCACCAATGGATATATGACCGTCGAAGCCCTCCAAATGATACGTCCCTATTTGGATGCGGCAAATGTTGACCTGAAAGCCTATTCAGAAGATTATTACAAAACCTATTGCGGCGCCAAGCTTTCGCCTGTGAAAGAGACGCTAAAGATGATGAAGTCTCTCAATATTTTTGTAGAAGTTACCACCCTTCTCATTCCGGGGCTTAACGACAGCAGGGATGAACTCGAAAAGCTGGCCCGATTTATGGCGGATTCACTGGGCACTGAAACACCGTGGCATATCAGTCGGTTTCATCCAACATACAAGCTGACGGATCGGTCTTCTACGCCGGTTGAAACACTTGTTGCGGCGCGTGAAATAGGCATGAAGTCGGGATTGAAATATGTCTATACCGGCAATGTGCCCGGCGATAGCGGGGGAAATACATTTTGTTACAGCTGTGGGAAGATCTTAATTGACCGCTGGGGGTTTTATATCCAAAGAAACCTCATCGAAAAGGGCCGGTGTTCACATTGCGGTGTTGAGATTCATGGCGTGGGGATGTAAGTAAGTGAAATTTGTAAAAAACATGACGGACAGGGTTGCAATACAGAAAAGCCGAATTACTTTATCCGCTCACTCTGCCGAACCGCGGCGGGGTGTTTTTTTCATAATCGCACAACATCTTAAAAAAGCTCAGGAGATAAAAAATGACAGACATTTCAAAAATTACACTGTACAGCGGCGGCCACAAGGGGGCTGAGGCGGAATTCGGCAAACTTGCCGAGGCCTGGAACATGAAAGAGGTGAACATATCATTTGAAGGGCACAATGCCGAGCGCACCCGGGGCGTCCGGATACTGAACCGGGAAGAGCTGCAAAAGGGCGATGTCAGCATGGAAATTGTGTCCATGCTGATGAAACGCACTTACTCCCGGACGGATAAGATCCGAAAAGTCATCCAGTCCATTTTTCACATGGTCAACAGCGGTCACCATGTCGTTGCGGTCGGCTGGATACAGGCGGACAACACCGTCAAGGGGGGAACCGGCTGGGGGGTCGAGCTGGCAAAACTGTTTAACCGGCCGCTGAGCGTCTATGATCAGGAACGAAAGGGATGGTTTTCCTGGGAGGACAGCCAATGGGTTGAGAACACACCGGTGATTACCTCAGATACGTTTGCCGGCACCGGCACCCGCTACCTTTCCGATGACGGACGGCAGGCTCTCCGCGATCTTTTCATCCGCTCCTTTGGTCCTGCGGAGCAATAATAGTGAATAAGATGCCACAAGCGTTGACCCCATTTACACTTTTGCAGAATACTGTCTGTTGATTAATGGCATCCAACTCGGTTGCAGCGGATCGTGTGAGGATTTGCGGCGTTAACTTAATCTATACCGAACAACTGGAGGGGGTACTCACATGTCATCGAAGAAGACAGGCACTGAGTCCGACAGGCGGGACCGTATCATCGCCGAGGCTCGGCATGACCGAGAGCGTCAGGAGAAGACCTATCGGGGACGAGCGCTCAAGATGTTTCCGCGGATCTGTGCGCGGTGCGGGCGCGAATTTTCAGGCAAGAGACTTCGAGAGCTCACGGTCCATCACAGGGATCACAACCACGATAACAATCCGCCGGACGGCAGCAACTGGGAGTTGCTGTGTATCTACTGTCACGACAATGAGCATTCGCGGGATCAGGTTGCGGAATGGTATGATGAAAAGACGCCGGACGGCGCGCAAGAGCCGCGTTCCGGCAACAGGCCGTTCGCGAGCCTGAAGGATTTGCTGAAGGACAAAAAGTCGTAAAAATAGGGTCATGTCCGCCCTCCGGAGGCGGGTAAACCTCAGACAGGCTTACATGCCTTGTAGGCAGGATTTTCTACAACTAATTTAGAGAAGAATCATAACTATCTGAGCAGTCGGGGAGTTTTCGCTGTTAAGTCGCTCCATGGATAATCATCTTT
>JBHPCZ010000121.1:0-10073 GCA_042573625.1 Thermodesulfobacteriota bacterium | reverse complement strand
GGCGTCGACAAGGACCTAAAAGCCGCGGCCCAATGGTACCGAAAAGCAGCCGAGAAAGGCCACTTTAGAGCGCAAAACAACCTGGGAAGGATGTATCTTGAAGGCCGGGGAGTAAAGAGGGATTACCAAAAGGCCATGGCCTGGTTCGGCAAGGCCTCCAAGGGATACCGATATGGGCATTTCAACCTTGGCCGAATGTACGAGTACGGCTGGGGTGTTCCGAAAGACGAACGCAAAGCCGACGAGCATTTTCGCAAGTTCGGTGATTATGAAAAGGAATTCCGCAAATGGGCCAAGAAAGGGAATAAGGAAGCCCAGCAAATGATGAAAAAACGCGGTCTGAAGTGGTAAGAGACCTGATCTACATTTATACACTTCCCGGATCCGACGCGATTTATGAACCGATTGAGAGCTGTGTTTATTGTAACTTCACTCAGAAGGTTTTGACTACCAATTAAAGAAAATTTCTGCAAAAGCCATGATATAGAATTAATTCTGTATAGTAATTGTTCGACGGACGTGAGGAGGATCATTGTGAGTTCAAACATGCGTTCATGGCTTGTCTGGCTTCTCCCATTTCTTGTGAGCGGTGGGATGGCGTTCGGTGCGCTCATCGGCATGAATAGTTTCTCGGATGCAGCAATGCAAGAAGGCTCGGCAGGGGACATGGCGGGAGCTGCCGGTGCACTCATGATCGTAATCTGCATCGCGGTGGGATTCGTCATGGCGACGCTTACGATCATCGTGGCGAAAGTGCTAGGTCGCGGCGCGGCCGACCGCATCGCTCTCCGTTTTGGCCTGAGTATCGTGGGCGGATGTATCATCGGTGCCCTGGGGTCGAATGCCGGAGACGTGACGACGGCGGTAGCTTGGCTCTTACTCATTGGTGTGCCGGCCCTGCTCGCGTGGCCCTGGCACGCGAAGGCGGTTTCCGGCGCGGAGACGCTGATTGAGTGATTTATTTAGTTAGGGAATCTCGGATATTCGTTCCTTGTTGTTGGAATTTGAATTGGCACCTTACAGATAGGAGGGGTTATGAAAGAATATAGGATGACATATATCTGGCGCATAGTATCGCTGATCACTTTCCTTCCGCTCGGTGTTCTGTTTATTTTTGCCTATTTGCCGCAGAAGGATATGGGTTACCCGAGTTCTTCCCCTGTGTGGCTAGGGTTGGGCGTATTATTCATCTTGGCTGTTGTTTTCGTATGGGTTTACGGGTTCAAGAAAAAAGTAACGCTGACGCAAGATGGCATTTCAGAGGTGACCATATTTGGCAGCAAACATATTTCATTCGGCGAGGGAACGGAATTCAGACATCATTCCATATCAGCTCACGCATCTTCTCCTTTATTCAGAGGCGCAGGTTTTGCGATAGCAGGTGCAGGCAAGGTGCTGCAGAAATTTGCAGGAGAAGAAGCGGCAACCCATATCAATGTAAGTGTATCGGACGGAAAGAAGAAAATTAAGCTTGGCGGCAATCTGAAAAATATAGCTCAATTGAGGGATGAACTCATAGCCTTTGAAATCAACAATATATTCCCTCAGTTAGCGGAACAATACGAGAGAGGGGAGAAGATTTCCTTTGGGCCCATTTCGCTTGTTAACGAGCAACTGTTAATAAAAAAACACTCTGTTAGGACTGATCAATTAGATGCCATTACATCTGAAATTATTGGATTCCCTGCACATGTAATGCTGGTTTTACGAACAAAGGATTCACGCAAGCCCTTTGCACGGGTTAAAACGATAGACATCGCCAACATGCACAGCTTTCTTTCGCTTTTACCGGCAAACGAAGAGGAAGAGTCTTAAAATGAAGGTTGGGGTCATCCATTAACAAAGCGTTTCAGTCAAGAAATCAAGGAGGAAACGATATGAAATACAGACTGAATCTATGTTTTTTGCTGGCTGTTGTTTTTATCTTCACCGCTGCACGTACCGCAGAAGCAAGCCCATTGACTGATGCAGCATCAAGGGGGGATATTACCACCGTGCAAGTTTTGTTACACAAAGGGGCGGATGTTAACGCAAAAAGCCCAAAAGGCAATACAGCACTGATTATCGCAGCATTTCACGGCTACACAGACATTGTGCACGCGTTGCTGGCAAAGGACGCTGATCTGGATACAAAAGGCAAAGACGGCCTCACAGCCCTTTTTGCTGCGTCAATTAAAGGTCACACCGATATTGTGAACGCCCTGCTGGACAAGGGTGCTGATTTGAATGCGAAAGACAACAATCGTGGCACGGCGTTGATGGCTGCCGCTTCACAGGGTAGTACCGACATTGTGCTGGCCCTGCTGATAAGGGGGGCCGACATGCATGCGAAAGATAAATTTGGGGCTACAGCCTTGGCTATTGCTGCATTTCGGGGCAACATTGACAGTCTGATGGCCCTACTCATAATGGGTGCTGATACAAATGCCCGATTCAATGACGGCGGTACAATATTGGAAGGGGCGATAAGAAACGACTACACCGACATTGTGCTGGCCCTGCTGGCAAAAGGGGCTGATGTAAATGCCAAAAGGGACGATGGCGGCACGGCATTGATGATGGCGGCCTATCGTGGCCGCACCGACATTGTACAAGCCTTGCTGATAAAAGGCGCTGATGTGAATGCTAAAACCAAAAAAGGCGAAACTGCATTGATGCTTGCGAAAAAAAGGGATCATAAAGACGTTTTTCGCATTCTCAAAGAAGCGGGGGCAAAGGATTGAGGGAATACCGGAATCTGACGGGCCGGCTGGGATCTTCACAAGGGCTCTAACTCTATTGAAGGTCGACGATGAGGAAGCTTCTCCCGGTTGGCCGGATGAAGAAATTCCAGAGGCTCTGAACGTCACCGCACAGACCATAAAAGGCAGCAGGTTTGCGTCTGAAAACAGTGCTTTAAAAAAGTTTGACTTTTACATTCACCTTTTGTAAATTGTTAAAAAAATGGAGGATTGATGCTATGTGGAAAAATCGCAAAACGTGGTCTTTCTTTCTTTTTGTTGTCCTTTTCCTGGCTTCCCTTAGCTTTGCCCAAAAAGTTGAAGCAGAGGAGGCTTTTCTTTTTACTGCCAAGGAGGCGGAGCGATTGAGGCATGCCGAGGGGGAGTGGGAGATAATCCAGCTTACCCGTGCCCCCTCTTCCGGCCCCCGCGTCGTTATCCAGCATCCGGAGGTCAAAGGTACGGAAGATGACCCTTTGATTGAAACGGTCTCACCGGTTGGCCTTTTTGTCTCATTTGAAGAGAACCTGGCACCAGTGGACATGGGTTCTCTAAAGATCAAGGCCAAGAAGGGCTTTTTATCACAATCATTAACCGAAAGGCTCCGGCCCTTTATCAAGGGAACTGACATTGAGGCGAACGGGATAAAGGTCCCCTCCGGCAGATTTATCATCCAGATTACTATCTCCGACAGCAACGGTGAAAAAACATTAGCATCCTATCGACTGAGTGTTAAGGATCATGACTAAAGCTGCGGGCCCGATTTGCCTTGCACCATCCCATTAGGGTAAGATAAGAACCCTCTTGAATACCCCCTAATTAAACTTGATTTACTGCATTACTCAGCTGTTTCTTCAAAAAATCCCCAAAGTGAAAATTACAAGCCAGGGGCCTTTATGAAACACCTTTCATTCCTGCTAATAATATTCATCTTTCTGGTCGGCCCTTCGGCTGCAGGTGATATAAAAGAGGCCGAAGAACTGACCCAACGCATGATACTTTTATATCAGCATGGCGATTATGCTGAGGCAGCCCGGATTGGTGAACACGTTCTCATGATCAGAAGGGAAATACACGGCGATGACCATCCTGAGACAGCCCCCTCTCATAACAATCTTGGCCTCATATATATGTCAATGGGAAATTACGTCAAAGCCGAGAGTCATTATAAACGAGCCCTCGAAATCGACGAAGAGAAGTTGGGGCCGGAACACCCGGTCACTGCCACAAACATGAGTAATCTCGGAAATTTGTATCGGAGCATGGGCGATTATAAAATGGCAGAACCGCTGCTCGAACGCGCCCTCGCAGTTCGCAAAAAGGTCCAGGGTCCGGACCACTTGGATACGGCGGTCGAACTCAACAATCTGGCGTTACTGTATTTTGCCCAGGGCAAATATGCCCAAGCTGAACCTTTGTTCCAGCGAAGCCTGAAAATATGTAAAGATGTCTTAGGGCTCAACCACGATCGAACATGCACCATTCTTGACAACCTGGGGCAGCTGTACCAAAAAACAGGCGAATACGAGAAGGCCGAACCTTTGTTAAAACAGGCCTTGGAAATTGGCACTAAGGGCAGGGGGCCGAACCACCCAAAAAACGCCGGCACGCTGAACAGCCTGGGTCTGCTTTATGAAAGTATGGGTGACTATGATAAGGCAAACGCATTGTATAAATTGTCTCTCAAAATTCTCCAAAACAACCACAAGGAAGACCATCCCTATCTGGCCTTGGCCCTCAACAACCTGGCTAGGATATACATACTAACAGGTAAGTTCACCGAGGCGGAACCTTTATTGACTCGTGCCCTGGCGATGGCACAAAAAACGCTTGGACCTGATCATCCTGACACCGCTATGACCTTAAATAATTTGGCGGTGCTGTACGATAAATTGAAAAGGTTTACAAAAGCTGAGGGATTATACCGGCAAGCACTGGAAATTGATGAAAAAACACTGGGTAGAAATCATCCCAATGTAGCACGGGACCTCAATAACCTGGCCTTTCTGAACCAGGTGATGGGCCATTATGACCGGGCGGAGCCTTTGTATCGGCGCGCGCTGGAGATCAAAGAAAAAGTTTTTGGCCAAATCCATCCTGATACGACTGTAAGCCTTTTTAACCTGGCGTTTATGTACGGCGCCATGGGCCGAAGCGATGACTCGCTCAGCTTGTTTAAACGCGGGCTTGCTAATCAAAACCGGTTCATCGGAAATGTATTGGGAATCGGCAATGAAAGACAAAAACTCCTGCTTGTTCAAAACCTGCCGATGGGATATCAGGGAGCCCTGTCTTTAATACACAAGAAGTTTGTCAAGGATCCGGCAGCTTTGCGTTTGGGTCTGAACATTGTCCTCTCGCGCAAGGGGGTGGTATTTGACGCCCAGGCAAAACAGCGTGAAGCTCTCATGGGTTCCGCTGATCCAAAAGCGAAAGAGGCTTGGAAGGAACTCAGCTTTCTGAGATCAAAATTGGCAAAGCTTCTCATGGCTAAACCGGAAGAAATGTCTGCTGAAGATTACCGGTCGAAAACCGTGTCCCTTCAGTGGCAAATCGAAAAGCTGGAATCGGGCCTCGCCGCCATAAGCCCACTGGTGGCGGAAGAAAGGGAACAGCGTCAGGCGACAGTCGACAAGATAGCACCCATTTTGCCTGAAGGCAGCGTGTTGGCCGAATTTGTCAGGATCGGGGTGTTTGACTGGGATAAGTGCAAATGGTCAGGGAAGAAATTATACCTGGTCTTTATCCTCCATTCGGACCGCCGCATTGAGTTAGTCATCCTGGGGGATGCCGAAAAGATTGACGCCAAGGTCCAGGCGCTGATGGGGCGGATCTCTTCTATCCCGAACTCACTAGAGGATGTGAAAACCCAAAGTGATTCAGCCAAGGAATTATACTCCCTTTTGTGGGAACCCCTTTCCGGGCCTGTTGGAAACGCCGTAAACGTCATCGTCAGCCCAGACGGGATATTGAACCTGGTGGCTTTCTCTGCTCTTCTTGACCCGGCGGATCGATTCCTTGTAGAGGACAGAAATATTACCTATGTGACTTCCGGGCGTGATCTGTTGCGTGGAAAGAGCGGTTTTCAACCCGAATCAGACCTGTTTATTGCTGCAAATCCAACATTTGACATGCAAGTAACTCTGAAATCCATTCCTATTCAAAGCCTTAAAAAGGGTTTTCGCTCTGCCGGGTTTGCCCTTCAGTTCTCTCCTCTGCCGGGGACCTCGGAAGAAGCCAAGGCTATCCCCCCTCTTTTGCCTGGGAAAATCAAGGTTGTCGTCACCGGCAAGGACGCCACGGAATCTGCGGTACTCAAGGCAAGGCGACCGAAAACGCTTCACCTGGCAACCCACGGTTTCTTTCTAAAAGACCAGGAAGCGACCCCGGCGAACGAAAATCTCCGGCCTTCATTCCAGTCGATCCTGCCCAGGGGTTTCGAGAATCCCCTGGTCCGTTCCGGGCTGGCTTTAGCCCGGGCCAACAACGCTTCAAAGGCAAAAACCAGTAATGACGGCCTGTTAACCGCCCTGGAAGTCTCAGGCATGGATTTGAACGGGACGGAACTGGTCACCCTGTCCGCCTGCGAAACGGGCGTAGGAGAGGTCAAGGCCGGAGAAGGGGTTTTCGGATTACGCAGGGCGTTTGCATTATCAGGGGCGCGGAACCTGATGATGAGCCTGTGGCCCGTAAGCGACGCAATAACGGCCGAGCAGATGAAAACATTTTACCGTTTCTATGGAAAAGGGATGCTCCCTGCAGAAGCCTTGCGCAAAGCCCAACTGGAAACCATCGCGACCCTCCGCAAGCGATACGGGGCTGCCCCGGCCTCCTTGTGGGCGCCATTTATTCTGCAGGGGCCTCCGGTTTCGCGTCAGAAGGAGGTAGAAAAATAGCAAAAACATGCTGTTCATGATCATTGACCACTTCCCTTGTCAATAGGAACTATGACTCCGAATTAAGCCCGCGACCCGTTCAAGCAGGATATTCGTAAATCACATTATCGAGAATGTTCGTGTCGAGCTTGCATAAAGCCACCGTAATTCAATAATCTTTCAAACCGTATTATTCCCTACTTATCACAGGTTGAGTGATTGTTGTGCTATCTGCAAACACAGGTTTTTTAGGCCTTAAAATAGTTGTGATAACACAATTCAATAAGGGCGAATCCATTTAACCGGGTTTGCCCTTTTAATTTTGATGATATATGTACTAAGAAAGAACTGGCCTCAGGTTGCGTTTATTGTAAGTAAACACAAGTTTGGGACATCCTTAAATTGTTGTGATATCCCTTCAATATCAAAGAATCAGTATCAGGTGATAGTTGAAAGGTATCATAGGTTTGAGTCGTCGAATAGAAAAAACGGAAGTGTTGAGTAATCTTATTCGTGGAATGTGATTTCTGGTAATTTCAGATTAGAAAATGTGCCGCCCTCTGTTTAATCCAGTGTCCCGAGATCATCCAATTGTTTTGATAGTTCTGCGGGTCTGGGTGAACCGGTGGATCAGGGTTTAGAGGGAACGGTGCCTTCCCAGTTGATGCCCCGTTGCGCCAGTTTTTCCTGTGCATCTTTATCGCCTTGTCGGGCGGCTTTGGCATACCACTGGATGGCCTGTTGCTCGTCCTTCTGTATTCCCCTGCCACCATATTCATACATCTCCCCCAAATTGTACTGCGCAATGGTAAATCCCTGATCGGCGGCCTTTTTATACCACTTCACGGCAATACGGCTGTCTTTGGGAACACCTTGACCATTCTGGTACATCCATCCCAAATTGCTCTGCGCGTCGGCTTTTCCCTGATCGGCGGCCTTTTGAAACCACTTCACGGCTCTACGGTTGTCTTTGGGAACACCTTGACCATTTAGGTACATCACTCCCAAATTGTACTGCGCATCGGTAAATCCCTGATCCGCGGCCTTTTTATACCATCTCGCAGCCTCGCGATCATCCTGGGACACACCTTGACCATTCTCATACATCAATCCCAAATTGTACTGCGCCATGACATATCCCTGATCGGCGGCCTTTTTATACCACTTCACGGCCTTACGGTTGTCTTTGGGAACACCTTGGCCATTTAAGTACATCGACCCCAAATTGTTCTGTGCATCGGCATATCCCTGTTCCGCTGCCTTTTTATACCATCTCGCAGCCTCGCGATCATCCTGGGACACACCTTGACCATTCACATACACCGCTCCCAAATTGTACTGCGCCATGACATATCCCTGATCCGCGGCCTTTTGAAACCACTTCACGGCTCTACGGTTGTCTTTGGGAACACCTTGACCATTTAAGTACATCAACCCCAGGATGTTTTGCGCCTTGGCATATCCCTGTTCCGCGGCCTTTCTATACCATATCACGGCCTCGCGCTTGTCTTGAGGTACCCCCAGGCCCTTGAAGTACATTTTCCCCAGCAGGCCCTGAGCAGGCGCATATTCCCGATCAGCAAGCATGCGCAGTCGCTGCTCTGCATTGGCATAGTCTTTCTTTTCAAAACAATCCTTGGCAATGCGGTATTGCTGTTCCATTGACTCTTCGGCCATTCCTGTAGAGCCAATCAATCCGGCAAAGACAAGGGCCAGCACAACCAAAATCGGAACTTGATATTTGCGTTTCATTGTTACTCCTGCTGTTATTAGAGGTGTAATGTTAAAAAGGTGATGGCGTTAACACCATACCCATTCCGGAATTAAAATGCAAGGGCGGCGCTCTTGTCAAGAAAAGCAAGAAGAGCAATCTTGAACACGCAGAAGAAACAAAATTACCAACAAGAAACTTCAAACTATCTCGCGTTTCCACCGGAGTCTGAGTTTTGGCGTTATAGAGACCAGCAATGACCTGCAACTACCAAGGGGCTGAATTTCTCCAGGCATTCATACCATATCACAACTTGAACCAACCTTGCGTTATCTGCAATATAACAAAGTTTTTCGGTCCGCTTTAAAACTTGTGATATCTCCAACATATCACAACCCACAGGGATAAAAATCAAATCTTCAATTTAGGCTGATTGATGATTCCTGCCTTACACCCTCAAGAAAAAGAAGCCTAAAATATTTGCGATTGCATTACGTTATCTTCAATGTTATTAATCTGATAGTGCCTATCGGTACAGGCAAATTATCAACACCCGCCATTGCATTCATCTGTTTTAACAGATTGTGTTTTCGAACAATTTCCCTTTGACATACAAAATTTCTAATAATATCCTATATGCTGAAATTTCTCATTAAGCCTCATTTTTCAGATGACTTCACTCGAAAAATCGACTTTTTGTCAATATAAACAAAGCAGTATAAAGGAGGATAAATTGAGACTGATTACACGATCTGATTTTGACGGACTGGTTTGCGCAACCATTCTAGATGAATTGGGAATAATTGATGAGATCCTGTATGTTCATCCAAAAGATCTCCAGGATAACAAAATAGAGGTAACTCAAAATGATGTGCTCGCCAATGTTCCACTAGTGGAAGGGTGTGGACTCTGGTTCGATCATCATTCAAGTGAACAGGAGCGGTTGCAACTGGAAGGAAAATTCAAGGGTGCATGTGAAGAGGCACCTAGTGCAGCCCATGTTATTAACAAGTATTACATGCCGAACGAAAAATATGCCAAAAAATTGAAGAAATTCGAGGAATTGATAAAGGTTGTTGATATTGCCGATTCCGCCCAATATACAAAAGAAGATATCCTCAACCCCCAAGGTTGGATGCTGCTGGCCTTTATTGCCGACCCCAGGACCGGTCTAGGGCATCATCACAATTTCAGAGTAAGTAATTTTGACCTTATGAAAAGTTTTCCCTGGCTACTCCGCACAAAAAGTATTGAACAAATCCTGGCCCTGCCCGACGTAATTGAACGGGTTAATGTTTATAGAGAAGAATCAAAAAAATTCCAAGAGTTTATCAGAGAACATGCTAGAATTGAAGGAGACGCAATTGTTCTCGATTTTCGCGGAATAAAAGATATCCCCATTGGCAATCGCTTTATTGAATACACCCTATATCCTGATCAGAATATTTCCGTCCGGCTAGTAGACGGCAAGAAACGGGAGTTTGTGATGATATCTATCGGGCACAGCATCATTAACAAAACTTCCAGCGTCGATGTAGGTTCCCTGGCACTCAAATATGGAGGAGGTGGGCACAAAAAAGTCGGCACCTGCCAGGTCCCATATGAAGAGAGCGATACTGTTTTTAAAGAAATACTAGACGCGATTAACTCTTAAACAAAAACAACGGGGCCAGGTCCCAGTTAAATATGTTTCGCCCCGGAGAAATAGGCTCCGCCCCGGAGAAATAGGCTCCGCCCCGGAGAAATAGGCTCCGCCCCGGAGAAATA
>JBHPCZ010000120.1:0-10155 GCA_042573625.1 Thermodesulfobacteriota bacterium | reverse complement strand
CATAAAAGATGCATATCAATACATATGAGAACAACATTAAACATAGACGACGATGTATTGGAAAAAGCATCCCGTTTAACCGGAATCAAAGAAAAAACCGCTTTAGTCAGACTCGGTTTAGAGGCCTTGATTGCTCGTGAAAGCAGCAAGCGGCTTGCAAAACTGGGCGGAACAGAAAAGGATCTGCGGCCTATACCGAGGCGCAGGCCGGCAAAGTTGTAACGATGGTTCTGGTTGATACTTCTGTATGGGTTAATCACCTACGAAAGGGCGATATCCAACTTGAGGAATTATTGCTTGGCGGAGAGGTTGTTTGTCACCCTTTTGTAATTGGTGAGTTAGCTTGTGGGAATATCAAAAATCGTTCTGAAATATTGACCCTGTTACAAGCCCTTCCCATAATGCCGACAATAGACCTCGCTGAATATTTATATTTCATCGAACAGAACCATTTGAGTGGAACTGGGATCGGTTTTGTCGATGTGCACCTTCTGGCATCTGCTCAATTGTCCGGGATTCCTCTTTGGACGAATGATAAAAGACTCAAAGAAACCGCCCGTAAATTAAAGGCATTTTATATTTAGCTGTTAAAAATGACAACCATGGCATGAACCTTGACTGGGGCTCCGCTGGCGCTCAACCCCAGCAGGTTATGCCCACGTTATGCAAGTATATAAGGATCAAAAATGACAGCCTAATCCCGGCACCAGTGAGAGGGCATGGAGATTCCTTTTCAACTCCGCCACCATTTGCTCTTGCTGAATCGGGACAATAAAAACCTGCAAAAAAGAAAACCAGAAAAATATTAAAAGGAATGGGATTGTAGTGGCCAGCGTAAAAGAACACTATGAAAATCTGCTTGCACCCTATTATTCATGGATTTGCGGCGGTTCTGATTCAAACTTCAAACAAAACCGAGCCTTTTTCCACGAGCACGGTGTAAGGCCTGTCCGTTCAGGCGTCGCAGTGGATTTGGGTGCCGGTACCGGGTTTCAGTCAATACCCCTGGCCGAGTCAGGTTTTCATGTCATTGCGATTGATTTGAACCACGAACTTTTGGCTCAACTCAAAAAAGACGCCAAAGATATGCCGATTGTGACGATTCAAGATAATCTGCTGAACTTCAACAAGCATATCCCTTCAAGAGTTGAAATAATTGTTTGCATGGGTGACACCCTGACCCATTTGGACTCCCCGGAGGAAGTACGGGGCCTAATTGAGACCGTTTATCAGGCCTTGGAGCAAGGGGGTCTTTTTATCTTGGGTTTTAGAGATATGACCATTGAATTAACAGAACTGGATCGGTTCATTCCGGTGAGAAGTGACGCAAATAAAATCTTTACCTGTTTTCTCGAATCTGAAAAAAAACATGTAAAAGTGTATGATATTATATATGAAAAGATAAATGACCACTGGAACATGAAGAAAAGCTTCTTCCGGAAGCTTCGTATCTCTCAGCAATGGATGAAAAAATGTTTGCAGAAGGCGGGCTTTAGGGTAGAATCACATGGCATGAAAAATGGCATGGTCACCCTCCTGGCCTTCGCCGAGACGTCGTCAACCGGGAAACTTTAAAATTTCTGGCTGAAACATGAAGGACGCTATTCAATACGCCTGCCTGATAATCTATCTGTCGGCCCTGGTTTCGCTGTTTGCCTATGGAATGAACTGCTATTTCCTCATGATATTTTACCGCCTTAACCGCCCCAAGGCCTTAAGACGACATGAACAGATCAAGAAAAGCTTTTATCTGAATTTATCTTCAAAAGGCTGGCCAGGGGTAACCATCCAGTTGCCGATTTTCAATGAACGCTATGTGGTTGAACGATTGATTCAGTCGGTGTGTCGGTTTGATTACCCCGGGGAACGACTTGAAATCCAGGTCCTGGACGACTCTACGGATGATACCGTCGATATCGCGAAAGCGGTGGTTGCGCGAATGAAGCGGCGCGGCTTTGATATTGTTTATCTTCACCGTGAGGACCGTACCGGCTTTAAAGCCGGCGCCCTGAAAGAAGGTCTCAAGAGTGCCAAGGGTGAACTTGTGGGAATCTTTGATGCTGATTTTATTCCGAACCCGGATTTTTTAAAGGAAACCATTCCATACTTTACCGACCCCGAACTCGGTATGATTCAAACCCGCTGGGGACACGTCAACAGTGATTATTCTCTGCTGACTTGCGCACAATCGATAGGAATTGACGGGCACTTCGGGGTAGAGCAGGCCTCGCGGGCCTGGAGCGGTTTTTTTATGAATTTTAATGGTACCGCGGGCGTCTGGCGCAAAATAGCCATCGAAGATGCCGGTGGTTGGCAGGCCGACACCTTGACCGAAGATCTGGACCTGAGCTACAGGGCTCAGTTGCGCGGCTGGAAACTGCAGTTTGCGCCGGAAGTGGTCTGCCCGGCGGAGCTGCCGGTAACCATTACCGCCTTTAAATCCCAACAGCATCGATGGGCCAAGGGATCGATTCAGACCGCCAAAAAGAATCTTGTCAAACTTTTCAAAGCAGATATTTCAATTTTGATCAAAATCCAGGCCTTTTTGCATCTGACCCATTACATGGTTCATCCAATGATGCTTTTGGTCGTATTGACATCCATACCGATGCTCTTTACGCAATGGTTCTTTACGCATCTTGTCTTTCCGATCACCATATTCACCCTGCTGTGTCTCGCCACCTGCGGGCCATCTTCCATGTATATGTTTTCACAATATATTCTTTATCGTAACTGGAAGGGTCGGATTAAATTTCTGCCGCTTTTGATGTGCCTTGGGACCGGAATCGCGGTAAACAACACCAAAGCGATCCTGGAGGCTTTGTTGAATATCCATAGCGGGTTTGTCCGGACCCCAAAATACGGCATCAAAAACAGACAGGATCGATGGGAAGGCAAAAGCTACTCGATTCCCATAACAACGATATCGTTTATTGAACTTTTTATGGGGCTGTATTCGCTGGCCGGACTTTTACTGTTTCTTTTTTATAATAAATATTTCATCAGCCCCTTCCTGTTGATTTATACGGCAGGATTTTTATACGTGTTTTTTCTTTCGGTCAAACATGGATATGGAAAAAGCCAATCATAACCGTTCAAACGATTTTCACTCCCGAGCCGCCCTTACCGCTATCATTGGGCTGGGGTTGATCTCCGCCATGGTCTACCTTTTCAATTTCAAGCTGGATCATCTGGTTCCTGAATTTTTAGGCCGAACGGATATTCATGTTTACATATCCCTGTTTGTCTTTTTGAGTGTTATATATTTGCTTGCTGTTTTTCTGATTTTAAAAAACAGGTCAACGATCGGTAATTCGAAAAAACTGCTGTTTATCATTTTATTTTTCGCGATTTTCTTCAGGCTTTGTCTGATTCCGCCGGACCCGACAACGCTCTCCAACGACATGTATCGCTACATCTGGGACGGCCGCGTACAGCAGAGCGGGACCAACCCGTACCAATACCCGCCGGCTGCCGAGGAATTGAAATCGCTGCGAGATGATCGGATTTTTCCCAATATCAACCGCAAAGACTATCCGACGATCTATCCGGCCGGCGCGCAGGTGTTTTTCCGTCTTTTTTACATCCTGGCGGGAGACAGTGTCGCCGGTCATAAAGGGCTTATGACTTTTTTTGACATATTCACCTTGCTCTTACTGACGGCCCTGCTCAGGGTATACGGATTTGAGACGGCAAGGGTGCTGATTTATGCCTGGAATCCTCTGGTTATTTTTGAAATTGCCTACAGCGGTCATCTGGAAGGTCTTACTGTGTTCTTGATGGTAGCGGCGCTGTATTTAAATGCCCTGCAAAAAAAGACGCCGGGAATCATCCTGCTGGCCGTAGCCGGCGCGGTAAAGCTTTATCCGGCCCTGCTGCTTGCGGCCTTTTTAAATCACGGCAATAGAATCAAGGGAATGGTTACCTTCCTGGCCGTCTTCGTGCTGCTTTATCTGCCATATGCCGGCGGCGGCAGCAAGCTATTAGGATTTTTGCCGATTTATCTGAATAACCCTTATGAAAGCTTCAACCTGGGACTAAAGTATCTGCTCATGCTTCTATTTCCCGGCCTGGGGTACGCCCTGCTTTCGAAACTGTTTATTCTGGCGTTGCTGGCCGCCGGGCTGGTCGTCTTTTTTAAAGATAAACAAAATGTTCAGGTTGTGAGATGCGCATATATCTTAGTGGGGTGGTTGATCGTATTGATGCCGGCCGCATTGCATCCCTGGTATGTGGTTTTGATCATTCCGTTTTTAGCATTTTATCCAAGCGCTGCCTGGCTGATTTTTTCATGCGCCGTCGTGTTGTCCTATTTCAAGTATGTGGCCCCGCAAGGGATTATGCCCACCTGGGTCCTGCTGGTCGAATACATACCTTTGTTTGTATTGCTTGCGGCCGGCTTTATTTTAAACGCGTTTGCGGTTCGAAACCGGATCGGCAGCATTTTTTACGGCCGCATAAACGAACGATCGGTAGAGGTGCAATAATGAAACGAAAAAGCATTGTTTTGATGATGACCATATTGTTAATGACCGGGGTTATCCGGGTTGCCGCTGCGACCCCATTTGATCATTCAAGGTTCGATCAAATCCTCCATCAATATGTAAATGACAAGGGGCGTGTTGATTACAACGGTATTGCCGCAAATCCGACCTTCAAAGCATATATTAAATCTTTGGAAAGCGCCGACATTGACGCCGAGCCCATTAACGAACAGCTGGCCTTCTGGTTGAATGTCTACAATGCCGTTACCATCGATAAAGTTATCAAATGGAAACCGAAAAAAAGCGTGCGCGAAACGCTGTTCCCCGGTGTCTGGACCGCTACCAAGTTTTTTACCACCCGGAAACACACCGTGGCCGGCAAACGGCTGAGCCAGGACGATATTGAACACAACATTTTGCGAAAGCAATTCAAGGACCCCAGGATCCATTTTGCCATTATTTGCGCGTCTTCCGGTTGTCCGCCGCAACCCCGCTTTGCCTATACCGAAGATAATGTGCAGACAAAGCTGGAAGAAGAGACCCGCAAGTACATAAACTCTCAACGCGGAATTCGGATCGATTACGCGGAAAATACACTCTATCTTTCAAAACTGTTTGACTGGTTTGCAGGTGATTTTGAGTTCAAGGCCGGGTCGGTTTTGGGTTTTGTAAAACCATACCTTTCAGAAGACGTAAGGGTTTTTTTGGAACGCAAGCCCAAGATGGCCTATATTCATTATGACTGGTCGCTGAACGCGCAGGAGCCGCTAAAATAAAAATATCCGTCGTCATACCTGCTTTCAATGAAGAGCAAGCCATCGCTGAGGTGGTCAAAGCCGTCCCCGGCAATCGGATTCACGACGTTATCGTCGTCGACAACGGCTCCACGGATGGGACCGCCAAAAAAGCGGCTTTGGCCGGGGCCCGAGTCATCTTTGAATCCCGACGGGGCTATGGGGCAGCGTGCCTGGCAGGTGCAAGGGCCGCTGCCGACGCCGATGTCATTGTATTTTTGGACGGCGATCGCAGCGATGATCCGGAACAACTGGAAACTATTGCGGGCCCTGTGGTTGCCGATCGGGCGGATCTGGTGATCGGCAGTCGCATCAAGGGGGTACTTGAGAAAGGGTCCATGGCGCTCCATGGCCGCCTGGGAAACCATTTCATAGTGTTTTTGGTGCGCCTGCTTTACGGGATTGAGATAACGGATATCGGATCCTTTCGCGCCATTAAGGCCAAAACTTTATTCGAGCTGGACATGGAACAAATGACCTATGGATGGCCGGTGGAGATGGTCGTCAAAGCGGCCCGAAAGGGCTTGCGAATTCAAAGCGTACCGATTCGTTATCGCAAGCGCATCGGCAAGTCTAAAGTTACGGGGACTCTGAAGGGCTCGGTCCTGGCCGCTTACTATATGTTTATGGTGCCACTGAAATATCTTTTTAAATAGTGTCCATCCAGACATGAGACATACAGCCGTGGTATGCTACTGCAAATGTCTTATAACGCAGAAAATTCGGTAAAATCGGCAAGCCCGAAGGGTTTCAAATAGTGACGCTTTTGCACTTAAACGATCCACCCAACAGGTGAGGCTTTTTAACAAATTGAGTATATCCATCTGTCTAAAATGGTTATCTTTTTAATATTCTGTCGCCATTTAAAACGCTCGGTTTAGGTAGGAGTATCCATATGCTTTCTCTGGGAATCGGCCTGACAAGCGACTGTAATTTGAACTGCGCCCACTGTTATCGCGATCAAAATCAAATTTACAATTTGACGCTGGCCGACGTTCAACAAGTATGCGAAAATTTAGCCATCGGTTCTATCGGTTTTGGCACCGGCGAGAACGGCTTGAACCCCGATTATTTTGCAATTTTAGAATACCTGCACGGCCGAAATATCAAGATGACCCTGGCATCCAATGGCCACACCCTGTCGATTACCCCTGACGAACAGCTTAAATATTTTGGTGACGTTGAATTTTCGGTTGATTTTCCGGATCAAGCCCGGCAGGACCAGTTTCGCGGTGAAGGAAACTGGAAAACGGTCATGAAAGGGATCGAAAGATGTCGAAAGCTGGGCATCCGGGTGTCGATTCTGGCGGTTTTGATGAATCTGAACTACAAAGACCTGGGACGGATTGCCAAAATGGCCGCCTCGTTTGATTCCGATTTCCGCGTCAACGTCTATCAACCCATGTACACTGATACATTTTTGCTCGACTTTGAGCAGTACTGGGAAGGCTTTAAAATTCTTTTTGATCACAGTGAAATTATTTCCGTCACGGAACCCCTGGTGAACACGTTTTTGGGTATCCATGGCCTGAACGGCCCCTCTTGCGGCGGCCATAGCATGCGGGTTACGCCGGATCGAAAACTGAAGGCCTGTGTTTACTGGCCTGAATCGGATCTTAGCATCGATGACTTGGTGCAGCAAAAAGGCGCCATTTTTGAAACGCCTTTATTTAAACAGACCCACAAAATCCCACAATTTTGTCAGGGTTGCGATTTCGTCGACAATTGCGGCGGCGGCTGTGCGGCCCGCCGCAAACTGCGAGGTCGATTTGAACTGCCGGATGAGTATTGCCCGCTTTTTCAACGCAAAAAAGTGACGCTCAACGGCCGGGTTTCCTCTGCCGCTAAACCGCTCCGTACCGGAAGCATCTGCACGACAATTGTCAGGGGGAACTAAGTCAATGGCTGTAAAAGACCACAAATTAAACCTTCCCCAAAATCTCTATTTTGAAACGACCAACCGGTGCAACCTGCGCTGCAAGGGGTGTATCCTGTACAGGGGCAACTGGGAACCTGAACATGATATGTCTCTTAAGGACCTGGTCATGATTACCGAGCAGCTCCCCGAACTAGAAAGAACCGTGCTGCATGGAATCGGGGAACCGCTCTTAAATAAAGCCCTTCCGGAGATGATCCGGCATCTGAAAAAACGTAACGTGTATGTTCTTTTCAACTCCAATGGCATCCTTCTCGACGAACAATGGCAAAAGGATCTTATGGGTGCCGGTCTCGACGAGTTGCGTATCTCGCTCGATGCCGCGTCCTCACAAGGTTTCCAAACGATCCGCAACAGTGACCGGTTTGATCGAATTGTGCAGAATCTCAAGTCATTTTTGGCGCTTCAAAAAAATTGCCGTACGGCCATCCCGAGACTATCGCTGTGGTTTCTGGGAACCAGAGATAATATATTAGAACTTGAGGATTTCATTCGACTGGCCGCCGATATCGGTATCAGAGAAGTCTATCTGCAGCGTTTGGTCTATTTTCTGGACGGCCATGGATACGGAATTGCCCGGGCCGGCAAGACCTTGCAGAATTCGGCGGACGGCACCCTGGAATGGATTCAAGAATGTCAACTGCTTGCGGAGCGTTTAGGTCTGCGCTTTCATGCGTCGGGGCTTTGCGAGCCGGTTGACAGCCTGCAGCAGGGCACCGGCCCTAAAATGCCGTGGCGTAAATGCCGGCGACCGTCGACACTTATGTACATTACCGCTAATGGGAATGTATTGCCCTGCTGTATCTCGCCCTTTTCGACCAAAGATTATAATTCGATTATTTTGGGCAATGTGTTTGAAGCCTCCGTAGCAGAGATCTGGACGGGGAGCGACTATAATAATTTCAGGAAAAAGCGCCAAACCGAATCAGCACCGACATGCTGCCGGGGCTGCGGCGTTCTCTGGAGTCTTTGATGGATTCGGCGCCTGACAAATTGCTGCTGGTTATCGTTGCCAAAGCCCCGGTTCCGGGTGAGGTGAAGACACGTCTCTTCACTGATCTGACTCCCGAAGAGGCGACGGATCTGTATCGCTGTTTCCTTCAGGACAAGATAGCGGAGATTGCTTCCCTCAAAGGCATTGACCTGGCTATTTGTTACACGCCCGTGGATTCAAAAGAATATTTTACCGCTTTCACACCCAACGGGTTCCACCTTTTCCCCCAGAGCGGCAAAAATTTAGGTGAGCGTTTAAACAACATTTTCGTTGACAAGCTGGCCGAGGGGTATAACGCGATTTCAATCATTGACAGTGACAGTCCCGATCTGCCCAAGTCAATCGTTCAGGAATCCTTTCACCTGCTGACGACAGGCCAGGCCGATGCCGTTTTCGGGCCGTGTTATGACGGCGGTTATTATCTGGTCGGAATGCGAAAATCTCATCCGGAATTGTTCCGGGATATACCCTGGAGCACGCCAGCCGTTCTACAAAGAACTCTTGAAAGCGCCGCCGCAAGCGCCGTCAAAACGAAACTGCTCCCGCGCTGGAATGATCTGGATACGTTCGAGGACCTGCTTGCGTATTATCGCAAGCACAAAGACAAACCGCCGGAATGCACCTGGACAGGGGGAAAAACATTTAGGCACCTGTCACGCATGAAACGTATTACGTGGCATGCTTGAGCAGCCCGCTTTTTCCAGGACCGTCCGGGGTTAATTGTGTATCCAATATTTTTAATTTATTCGGGCAGTTCATAACCATACAAAAGAAGAATATCAATCTTTAAGGAGCCAATTTGGCACTTTAAAAAGAGGCAAATCTGGGATCGGACCACGCTAAGTAACTGAATATTTTTAAAAAGAGCTCTTAAAATGGATGTTTTTTGGTCTTAAACATACCATTTTAGGTGCAAAATTGCAGGTCTAGGGATTTTTTTGAAATATGATTAAACTTAAAAGGCTCTTTGGGGGGCCAAAAAGAGCCTTTTAGGACGATTATAGGGGCTATTTGGGGCTTCTTTTGCTGTTATTATAGTTGGCTACCATGGACCGACCTTAATTCACTCCAATTCAGTTAAAGGCACGCATCACTCACCCGATGCGTTGAGCGAAAGGAAAGATATGGGAATGCGACGTGATCGAGTGCTCTGGGAACTGCGAGTCGTAGTGATTCTTGTCGCAGTTTCATTGGTGTTTTACATCCTCCACTACGCCTGGTTTCGAGACCTACAGCATATCTGGCTCTGGAGTTTCACGAGTCTGGCCTTCCTGCCCATCTCTGCTCTTGTCGTGACATTGATAATCAACCGCGTCCTTTCGGCCAGAGACAAGGCGTTACGCCTGGATAAATTAAACATGCTCATTGGCGTGTTCTTCAGCAACGTCGGCAATGAGCTCCTTCTCCGCTTCTCCGACTGGGATGCTGAAGACCAGTACTTACGCAATCATTTTGGAACACCGGAGCCATGGAGCAGACTGCACGCAAAAAGCGCTTTAGCCGTACTCACGAAGCACCAATTCTCGGTGACCGTGAGCGGGTATCAACTCGTCGAGCTGAAAGCCTTTCTTTATCCCCGTGTAGACTCCTTGATGCGACTGATCGAGAACCCGAACCTCTTGGAGAATGAGAACTTTACGCAGCTTCTGCGTGCCGTCTTCCACCTCGCCGAAGAACTGTCGTATCGAGACGATCTCGAATCGACGACCGAAGCAGATCTTCGCCATCTGGCTGGAGACATAGAGAGAGCATATGGACTGATTGTGCGGGAATGGGTTCTTTACATGATCTTTCTCAAGCGAAAATACCCTTTTCTGTTTTCTCTTGCAGTTCGAACGAATCCCCTTGATCGAAGAGCCGTAGCCACCGTCTCAGAAGAGCAAAGACCGCCCAACATCTATATGGCCTTCGGTTGTCAAGGAATAAACGACTCCCATAGATCGGAAA